>DOTU01000057.1 GCA_003520965.1 Candidatus Zixiibacteriota bacterium | reverse complement strand
GTTAGGGTAGCGGGATGATTGAGCTTGGCTGCTGCCTGGGCCTCACGCATAAAACGAGCCTTACAGTCAGGATCAGAGTTAAGAGATAACGAAAGGAATTTGAGTGCAACTCGACGCTTTAAATCCGCATCTTCAGCAAGATATACATCTCCCATGCCGCCAGTGCCGATTTGTTTGATAATGCGATATCTACCGACTTTTGCACCTTCAAACAACTCAGAATTGGGTTTTCGGCTATGGTCTTTCAAATGAACTCCGCATTAAGGCAGAATACCAGGAAATTAACTATTATGACTGAATTAACCACACCTTTTGAATCAAATCAACAGGAAATATCCATGCCGGCTACTGGCTTGGCACTCTGGTAGAAAAGAGTTCTGCTAAATTTTAGCTAATGCTAGTTGGAAATGAAGGTTTTTTCTTTCTAACAATTTTCTAACATAACACGCCGTAATACGGGACAAAACGGGACAATACCGGAAAAGACGACAAGGTGTAAGTTTTTCAATCCCCAGTGCCCAAAACCAAAATAAAAGGTGTCTGAAATAATAGCACAAATTCAGCACACGCCCCGTAATTCCTTGAACGATAATGGCAAAATTGGGTTCGAATCCCTGTTCCCCAGCCATTTATTCGGATGACTTAAATCATTGAAGCAAAAGCAGATATAGTTGGGATAGAAGCGCTTAGGGAGCGATTCATTTTAGGAATATCCCCTTTATTGAAAACAGGAAAGATATTGACATTTTATTTCTTAACGATAATATATCATTAGCTGTTATTAAATCCGTTTTTGGCGTACTGCATGTCAAGGTTGAAGATTACTTTATATAAAACGAGGTAACAAATGAACATCAGAGCGATAATTACCGTTTCGATTCTGGTAGTATCAGTATGGTTTGTAGATTCGGCTTTAGGCGAAGCGATAATCGCCAACCATCAGGCTTCAGCTGATTTTACTGCAATCCCGGAAGCATATTTTAATCAAATCCGGGCGAATTACAATTTTTTCTACGGGCATACCTCGCACGGCAGCCAAATTATGACCGGAATATCTATACTTGAAGTTGAGAATGGGGTACTATATGCCCAGCCGGATTTTAGCGAATACGGTAGTGATTTGGGGCATAACGGCGATATTTCATGGGTTACGCCGACCCGAGATTATCTGGATTCGCACCCGTCCTGCAATGTTGTGATGTGGTCGTGGTGCGGCGGCGTTTCGGATAATAACGAGGAGGGAATCAATAGCTATTTGAATGCAATGAACCAGTTGGAATTAGATTATCCGGGCGTAACCTTTGTCTATATGACCGGCCATCTTGATGGTTCCGGTATGGACGGAACACTTTATGCCAACAACAACCAGATTCGCGCTTACTGCGAGTCTAACGATAAAGTACTGTTCGATTTCGCTGATATCGAAAGCTATGATCCCGACGGCACCTACTATCCAGATGAAACGGATTACTGCAATTGGTGTTATGACTGGTGCGCCATTCATACTTGTCCCTCCTGCAATGAATGCGCGCATTCACATTGTTTCAACTGCTATCTGAAAGGCAAGGCATTCTGGTGGATGATGGCGCGTGTGGATGGCTGGCAAGGTGGAACAGACACAATCCCCAATATCTTAGCGATATCACCAGAGCAAAACGAATTAAATGTAGCGACCAACGCGAATATTTCGGTCACCTTTGATATCAATATGGACCCGACAACGATTAACAATTCGACATTTATCGTGAATGGCCGGTCGACCGGCTTGCATAACGGTAGTATAAGCTATAATCCGGGAACTCGAACAGCGACATTTAATCCCGATGAGGATTTTACGATCGGCGAAATAATAAGCGTCACGCTTAGCAACGAGATACAATCAAGCGGTGGAATCAATTTAACCGATAGCTACAGTTGGAATTTTGTGACTATTGTACTTCGGGGCAACGCGGTTTTCGATTATTCCGCGGACTATCCCACCAGCGATTTCCCGGTCGGCGATGGCCCTATATCGGTCTATGCAGGCTTACTGAATAATGACGACGTTATTGATCTCGCCGTTGCCAATGGATTAATGAGCACGGTATCTGTTTTATATGGCAATGGCGATGGCACATTTCAAAACTACGTGGAATTCCCTTTGTTTGGTTCTAATGGCGCGGTAGCGGTGGCAGGCGCCGATTTTAACGGCGACAGCTATCTTGATTTGACCGTGGCAAGTCATAACTCAAATAACATCACGGTTTTATTTAATAACGGCAGCGGCATATTCGGGTCACAACTGAGTTACGCGGCGGGTCAGGGGCCGCGTTCAGTTTGCCCGGCTGATCTCGATGGCGATGGCGATATCGACCTGGCCGTATCGAACGAAAATTCAGATAACGTTTCGGTTTTATTGAATTCCGGCGATGGTACATTTACCGGGCCTTCAACATATGCTGCCGGAGACGACGCCCGTTCAGTCTGCGCCGCCGATTTCGATAATGATGGCGATATCGATCTGGCTGTAGCCAACTCCCTTTCCGGTAACGTTTCAATATTGATGAATAGCGGCAATGGTTCGTTTGCCGGACAGATTTTATACGATGTCGGATCGATTCCCCGTTCAATTTTGTCGTGTGATCTTAATGCAGACGGCTATTCCGATTTGGCGATTGCGAATGCCTATGACGACAATATCTCCCTTCTTATAAATAATGGTAGTGGCAGTTTCGCTACAAATTCAACTTATTCGATCGGCTATTATGCCTGGCCGATATCGATATTTGCCGCCGACTTCGACAATGATAGCGATCTCGATCTGATAACCGCCAATGATCAGTCCGATAACGTTTCGGTCTTTCTCAATGACGGAGCCGGAGCTTATAGCATCGATTCTTCCTACGCCGTGGGCGAATATCCCTATTCGGTGTTTTCCGCCGATTTCGATGCTGACGGTGCTATGGATTTAGCTACGGCCAACTATGAGGGGCAAAATGTTTCAATATTGTTGAATTTTATCGACAGCCCAATTTGCCAGTACCTGCCCGGCGACGCTAACAACAGCAACACCTTCACCGGCCTTGATGTTACTTACTCAGTGCGTTACTTCAAGGGTGGGCCGCATCCACCATACTCCTGCGAATGCACATCCGGAAATATCTGGTATGTCTCTGGTGACGTTAACGGTTCTTGCAGCTTCTCCGGGCTTGATGTCACTTATATGGTACGATACTTCAAGGGAGGAGCGGTACCGATTCCATGTGCTGACTGCCCGCCATCAGGCATTTTGCGCGTTCCTGACAGAATCAGACTCATCGACGCGAATAAATAGCAGCTTATTTTTTATGGTATTAATAAACAAAGGGCGGTCATTGGCCGCCCTTTGTTTATTAAGGAATTAAAATTTCGGTACAAATTCAGCACATACTGCATAACTCCTTGAATGGCAAAAGCAAATGAGGTTCGAATCCCTGTTCCCCAGCCACTTAGCAATTTGTACTAACAATAGCTACGATCTCATATAAGCTCCGTTAAGTGTTCAATCCCGATAAACATACTACAGATAATCCATAAATTGATTAATATCCTTAAAATTATATTCATGGCTGAAACTTCCCCAATCCCTCCCGTTGTTTAATACCGCGATGTAATCGTATCACCCATTAAGCGGTGATTTTCCAACCATACCCTGGAGGAGTAATGAAAAATATCCTTACGGCACTTCTATCTATCGCGGCATTGATAACAGTCTCAATAGTACAAGCAGAAACGAAACCGGACACCCCCAGTTTTGCTTGGGCGAATGGATTCATTTATAGCGCCAATTATTCCACTAATTACCAGCCTGTCGATGGTCCCCGCAACACTCTCTATGTATTCGATGGCCTCAAAGGGCAAAGGCCGGTTGCTGAGGCTGGCCCAGGCGGTCCCAACTATCAGGATGGCCGCTGGCAGGTTGTTATCCTCGAGTTTACCCCGGCAGGAAAAACGGCTTTCGATATCAACAACGATGGCTACTCCGAATTTGAGATTACTAGTTGGGATATGGCCCAGCACTATATGAATACGCATGGTTTTCTCAAAATAGCGGGGCAGGGCTCAATATTCGACGCAACTCTTGTTCGGCCGGCGGGCCTGGAGCCGCCGGATACTAAATAAATCGTACTGTAGTTAATTAAAACAATCAAAATAGATTAAGCATATTGGTATTCATTAATTAATACTGAGGAGGAATCTGTTTCAAATATAATGGGGCCATGTTATCGGGAATGGCCCTGTTTCATTTATCGATAATTAGTTTTGACCGGCGGTAATGTTTATAATTTTGAAAATTCCGAAACCTATCATAAAAAGACCTGGCGTCTTATTTAGTCTATTGCATAAGAATTCTATTGTGAGAACCCATTTTTAGCGGTAGATTAGAAGCTCGAAAATAAAAAGTATAATCAAAGGGGTTGAGGTGTTATTTATGATTAAAAAATTATGGCTGTTGGCCGCCATTGTCATTCTTGCGTTTATCGCGAACTGTTCGCTGGAGGGAAAGAAGCTGACCCCTCCTGTGGCTAAAATCGTTTCCAAAGCGGATACGCTATTTGGCGATATCCGGGTGGACAATTATAGCTGGCTTAGAGACAAAGCCGATTCTTCGGTTATCAATTTTATCAAAGCCGAAAATTCCTATACGCAGGAGAAAACCGCCCATCTAAAAGGGCTTGAGGATAAGCTCTATAACGAGATGGTCGGGCGCATTAAAGAAACTGACACCACAGCCGCGCAGCAAATTAACGGCTATTTCTATTATTCTCGAACCCTAAAGGGGCAGCAGTACCCGGTTTATTGCCGTAAAAAAGGAAGCCAGACAAGCCCCGAGGAGATCATGCTCGATCTCAATGCGATGAAGCAGGAATATATCAATTGGGGAGGTCTCAAGGTAAGCCCCGATCAAAGATACCTCGCCTATTCAATCGATACGTCTGGTTCGGAACAGTTCACCATCCGAATCAAGGACCTGCAATCAGGAACGATTTTACCCGATCTCATCGGACCAGCTGGCTCTGATGTAGAATGGGGCAATGATAATTCAACTCTGTTCTATGAAACGCTCGACGAAACACTTCGCCCATATCAACTCTACCGGCATATCTTGGGGGCAACCGCTGACAGCCTGCTCTACCAGGAGAATGACGCCGCTTATTACCTGGGTATTTCGAAAACCAAGAGCAAAAAATATATCATAATGGATTTAGGCAGCAATACCACCAACGAGCTCTGGTATCTCGATGCTGACAAACCAGACGGAAAGTTTCAAATAGTCATGCCTCGGACTCACGAGGTGCAGTACTATCTCGATCACCACGGCGATAAATTTTACATTATGACTAATGAAAATGCGAAAAATTACAAAATAATGGATGTCGAAACGTCAAATCCGGCCAGGGCGAACTGGAAGGA
>DOTU01000338.1 GCA_003520965.1 Candidatus Zixiibacteriota bacterium | reverse complement strand
GGAACTAATAATTGGAACTGTGCGGTCAGGTCGCCCGACCTGACCGAAACGGAAGGAGTGCTGTCATTCTGTGCCGTCAGGTGCCCCCACCTGACGGCGTTATCCATTAAACAATCCGCGGTCGGGACTGGGAACACAATTGCATAAAAAACAATAATTAATAGTTTACTTTATGAGCAGCATCTTCTTGGTTTCGTTAAAATCATTTCCCGGTGCGCCAACCCACTCTATGGCGCTCCCTTGGGTGGCAGACGCCTTCGTCTGCCGCCATTCCACAATTCCCTTGACAATTCTGGATTATACTTTCTATATTCCTTACGCACCTTAGCGCTGCTTGATTGTCGTGAAACCAAGAGGAGGTATTTATGCGGATACTTCTTTTCTGCGCCATTATTCTGTTCTCAGTATCACCCATCTTTGCTAATGTCATCAATGTACCCGGCGAATACGCCACCATCCAGGCCGGTATCGATGCCGCCGTAAATGGGGATACGGTTTTGGTTGCACCGGGAGAATTTGCAGGCAGTCTATTCATAGACAAGAACATACTGCTAACATCAGCCCATGGTCCCGATTCGACTTTTTATACAGGCGCAATACAATTCGGTTCTTCTATTGATACAACCTGCAAAGTGAGGGGATTTAACATCTCAAATATTTTTCCACCGACTATTGAGATATCCGGGGTTTCCCCAATCATTGAATCGAATAAAATTAATGGCTCCCTTTCAATATCTTTGGATAATTCCAATGCCATTATCCGGGGTAACATCATCGATGGCAACTACACTATGGGAGGATCAATCATCGTTGCAAATGCCGGATACCCAATATTTGAAAATAACATTATCTCAAATAATAGTAGCTCTATTACGGACGGTTGGGTAGCGGGAGTGGGAATTCATTTTGATTCTGGCATTATCAGAAGAAACTTGATATTTCACAATTATGCCGGTACTGCTTTTGGCGCTGCATCGGGAGCCGGAATATTTAAGGATCCAAGAGGCGGATGTGAAATATATAATAATACTATCGCGCAAAATAGCGCCTCAACCTATCGAGGGCTTTGCTATTGTTCGGGAGTTCACCTTTATTTGGATCAGTATGATACGCTCGTTGTATTTAAAAATAATATTGTAGCTTTTAATATTAACTGCGGTTATGGAGGCGGGGTTTGTGTCTATAATCCGGATTCGGTAACTATGGATTGGGATTATAATTTGATGTATGGCAATTCCAATCCCGATGAACCATTCGGCCCTCATGATATCCTAATCGATCCTCTCTTCGTCGATACAGCCTCCGGCAACTACCACCTCCTCCCCAATTCTCCCTGCATCGATGCCGGAGACCCGTCGTTCCCGCTCGATCCCGATTCCACCAGATGCGATATCGGAGCCTACTTCTTCGATCAGACGGTTGGAATCGACGATCCCGGCCCCACAGAGCCATATCAATTTGCCTTAAGCCAGAATTACCCCAACCCCTTCAACGCTCAAACAACCATCTCCTATTGTTTGGATAAGCCAGCAACCGTGAGCCTTAGAATCTGCGCTATAACGGGCCAGGTTGTGGCCAATCTAACAGATCGAGAAACTCAAACTGCCGGCGAGCATCGCATCATCTGGGATGGTACAGACAGGCGAGGGGCATCGGTTTCTACGGGGATCTACTTCTACGAGCTTTATGTTGATGGCTATCATGAATCCAAAGCGATGATATTGATAAAATAAACATGGGCTGTCATTGCGAGGAGTCCATTTGGACGACGAAGCAATCCCCATCCCAACAGCCGGGGTATCTACATGCCAATATGTGACGCTTTATGCAGGGGGATTGCTTCATCCCGCTAAGATCGGGATTCGCAATGACACATACTTTTTTCTATAGACATCCGCCATCCAAATTTATAAATTCCATCGGAGTAAATGATAAATAATGCTAATAAAAAGTGAGGGATATATGAGTGTCAAATTACTTTTCCTGGAAACCCGGCCGCAATTTCTGATTCTCTCGCCGATCCTGGTCTTTCTCGGTATGTCGGTGGCGCTCTACGGGGGGCATTTTGATCTGACCGCGTTCTTGCTTGCAATCGTTGGCTTGGTGTTGCTGCATGCCAGTGTCGATTGTCTGAACGATTATAGTGACTTCAATACCGGAATCGATCTAAAGGTCAACCGCACTCCCTTTTCCGGCGGCTCAGGGCTAATTCCGTCGGGAGCGATAACGCCCAAGACAGCGCTTTGGCTGGGCTTGATCACATTTTTCTTGGCAGTCCCAATCGGGATCTATTTCGTGGCCACCCGCGGACTCTATCTATTGCCGATATTTGTGGTCGGCGCAGTTTTCGTACTCTGGTACACTACCCATCTCACCAAGATTGGAGGTGGCGCTGCCGAGATCGCCGCCGGGCTTGGGCTGGGAACACTCCCCGTTTTTGGCACCTACCTTATCATGGCCGGCAAATTCAGCTGGCCCGCCCTTTACGCAGCGGTACCATCGGGGTTTCTGGTTTTCAATCTGCTTCATCTGAATGAATTCCCTGACGCCGATGCCGACCGCACCGCCAACCGTCGAACCATTCCCATTCTCTACGGTCACAGGGTTGCCGGGATCGTCTATACTACCTTGATAATCTTAACTTATTTATGGGTAGTAGTTGGCGCGATTACTCATCTAATGCCGGTTTGGTGCCTTCTTTGCTTGTTGACTCTACCCATTGGTATCAAAGCGATGCGAGGCTCTCTTACATTTAAGTCATTTCAAGAGCTAATCCCGGCACAGGGGGCTAACGTGATGATCGTACTTCTAATCCAACTCCTCATAGGCGTGGGATATCTAATCGCCTATTTCGCCAGGTAATCCAGATAGGGGTGCTGCCACAATTGCGCAGATTGTTATTGACTAATGTCGCGGTATCTCTATTTTTAAGAGGGGGCTGGCTCGGAGGGACCAATCGACACGCCCAGGCCAAAGCTGAAATCAAATCTTATTATCTCCCGCCAAAGCGATAACGGGTCCGACTATTTTATCCTGAAAGACCCCGACTCCGGGCGCTTCTTTAAGCTTAAGGAAAAAGAACACTATATCGCCACCCTGTTCGATGCCACTCGAACCTTCGACGATATAGCCGCCGCCTTCACCGAAAAATATGGTGTGACACCATCCACCGATGATATCAGCAAGTTTTATGACAGATTAAACTCACTCGGCTTGTTCGAATCCGATGATGAGCGTCCCCGACAACTGGCCCCGAGTCTTTGGAAACAACGTCCGCTTTTGCAAAAAATCCTGTTCGTTAAAATCAAAGCCTTCAACCCAGATGCTTTCCTGGAACGCTCGCTGCCGTACATAAAATGGCTTTATTCCCCTTATATGCTGCCCGTTTATTTGGGGCTTATCATTCTGGCTTTTTTGGCTTTCGTCTCCAACCGTATGGAGCTTACCGCTCAGATGAAAACTATCGGGCCCGGCTCAATCCCTTTGATATATGTAACAATTATAATTGTGACTGTTCTCCACGAAATGTCGCATGGCTATGCTTGCAAGCTGTACGGTGGCCGGGTCTCCGAGATGGGATTTCTGCTGCTATATGCAATTCTAGCATTTTACACCAATGTCTCTGACGCTTACCTGTTCCCCGATAAAAAGAAACGTATGAAAGTAACTGCGGCTGGAATTCAAAACCAGATCATTATCTGGGCGCTGGCCATGCTTGTCTGGCGTATCATGGCACCTGAAACGATCTTCAATCATGCCGCCTTGATTATCGTCATGCTCTCTTTTCTGATGGTGATATTCAACCTGAATCCCCTGCTTAAACTCGATGGCTACTACTATCTGGTGGATTTTTGGGGAATCCCCAATCTTCGCGCGCGGGCGTTTACCTATTGGAAGCAGCGGATTTTTCGTATCATCTCCCCCCGCTATCCCCAGAGGGAGTTTCCGGAGCGTGAGCGACGAATCTATAACTGGTATGGCCTGGCTGCCATGCTCTATTCAACCGGATTTTTTGGATATATCCTGATTAAGGCGTCGCGCTTTCTTTTTTCCGAAATCGGAATTTTGGGAGTGGCGCTTTTCTATGGAGTGATGCTATATATGATGATAGAAGCGTTAAAGAAAGCTGGCTTTTGGAATGTCGTTATGAGTGAAAAAGGATTTATTTTGAAACCGCGCAACTGGATCATCGTTCTGATTGTCGTGGCGGGACTGGCGCTCCTCTCGCTGGTAATCAGGATGAACCTTAGAATCTCGCAAGACTGCCTGATCTATCCGATCGAGTCGTTGACCGTAACCTCGAGCGATCCCACCAGTGTGGAGCTGATGCTCGATCGCGGTTCGGGCGAGAAAAGCGTCCAGCGTATCAATCTCTCCGGCCTGGATGTCGACGTGCTCTCGATCGATCCGTTGGTCAACGAGGGCGATATCGTCACCAACGGCCAGGTAATTGCCAGGATTACCTCATCCGAATCTGAGGCCCAACTGGCCGAATCGCAGGCTAATCTTGACCGGGCTAAATCGCAGCTTGAGCTTCTCGTGAAAGGACCTCGCCCCGAGGAGATCTCCCA
>DOTU01000159.1:3495-11803 GCA_003520965.1 Candidatus Zixiibacteriota bacterium | reverse complement strand
GGTCCACCAACCGCTGTACCGAGGAGATATAATTTGTTAAACTCGCCTTTCGGCACGGATATCGATTGACCATCGCAGGCTACCACGTTCTTCTGCCCATCGGCTTTTGGTCCGAAAACATACGGCACATCAAGCCAGGTTATGGTATCGGGCAGTAGGTCGCCGGAGATAGTATTGCCTTCGCCATCGAAATCGCCGTCCTTGCGGTTACTATCGAGGGAAATGCCATCGAGGTTGTAAGGAAGGAATACTTCCTTAAATTGTTTTAGTGGAAGTGGATCACTTAGGTCTGTTTCTTCGACTCTAATAGGCCTTATTGCGATTGTTTGAGGCTGAAAAGATTCAAATGATAATAATCCCCTTGCTGGTTGAGAGTTTGTATTTTCTATTTTATCCTCTTGACCATTAACTACATAAGCCGAATTTATTAATTCAGGCAATTGGGGAGAATAGAATTCTATTTTTCCTGAAGAAGCCCCAATAACTTCTCTAAATCTCATTATTATATCATCATTGTTTTCGGCCAGCTTAATTGATGATACCATTACTTTTTTGGTTTCATCTAATTTAACTACATCTTTGTGTGGGGGTATTACATGTATATTGCCCAGTTGCAACAGATAAAAAGATTTTCCTGCGACCGGAGCATAATATTTCTTTTTAAAAGCTCCAGCATGCCCTGTCGTCACAAACCCCATCAGAGGCTGATTGAGCCTTGCTGCCTGCCAAACAACCGCGCCATCGCGCCAATCGCCCTTATGGCCGGTAATTGCGTATACGAAATGGTGATGCCCGTTATCTTGCGATTTCTGATCACCTACCCAATTCCAGTTATCATAGACACCCGGCGTATGAATGAGCGATAAGCGCAGCGTGCTGCTATCAGGATGATCCCAGCCATATTTGCAGTCATTAAGAACCGCTACGCCGTAGGAGCCGTCTTTAGATGTCATATCGGCCCACTGCTGTCCGGGGACTTCGTATTTCTTGGACGTGTTCACGCCGCGCGAGATCGTACCGAGGCCGATATCGTAGGTAACAGAATCGTTGGGCGTATTGAACTTGAAGTCGGCTTTCAGTAATGTCTCCCGCTCGTACCAGTCGATATCGTTGTCGAATTCGATTCTATCACCGGCATCGCCAGCTGCCAGGCTGATCGTTGTGCGGATAGTTGACTTATCGGTTTTTTGTGTAACTAGCAAACTCGCCCGCACCGGCCCGACATCCATCACCTCAATCTTGGTATCTTTGATAATGCCTGTCTTCGGTGGCGCGGCGATATCCTCATACTGGATTTCCCAGGCTGGCCACTGGCCGGGCTTGTCATGCAGAAATTGAAGCGCAAGTGGAGCGGAGAGAAGTTCGCGCTTGGCATCCTTATCATAAATTGAGGCAACTTCGCCTTTGTCATTGAGCTTAAGCAGATAGCGATTGTTCTCGATTAAATTCTCGGTGGCATTCAGTCCCGTTTCCATTTGGCATGGTTTTTCGGCTGGGCGGATATCATAAACGGAATATCCCACCGACGGAACATTGGCAATAAAACTTATGGTCATGATATTTTTAATATGATCGCATTCAACTATGCTCGATGGCACCTCTTTTCCATCGGGAGCATATACACGGAAAGGCATAAATGACCGTTCCTTGCCATAATAAGAATCATGACATGGAATTGTTGCATTAACCGCTTCCTCCCGCCATGTTGACACTGGATTATAAACCACTATCGGTATTCCCTTGGCGCGCGTATCCATTACCGCTGCCGTGGCTTCGACAGCATTAGTCAGCATCTGCGAAAAACGGTTCTGGCACAGAAGTTCATCATTCCAGGAAAATTGATAGGCCTCCGGGATGCTGGTGCCGGTCAGATCATCATGGAACTGGTGCCATAAAAATCTGGTCCATGTATTTTTGAGATCCTCTTTGGGATATGGCTCTCCTGCCACCAGATTGGCGATCACGCAGGCCCGCTCGGTGGCGTCGGCCAAGAGTTCGTTCTTGCGGTTCCAGCGCTTCATGGCCGCCTCTGATGTGTAACAGCCGGTACCGTGACGGGTCATTAGTAGCTCCCCGTTGTAGGTAGACAAATTAGCGGATTTATCCGATTCAACAATATTTGGAAGATTGTCCGATCCAATACTATGCACCTTCACCGGCCCATCGCTCTTAATAGATTTCGATAACCAATCGACAGATAAGGAATCTGGTGAGCCTCCGGTATCGCCAGTGCCAAAGTATCTGTAGGCCGCGTAAAGGCCGGATGATTCACCCTGCCTGTTGATTTTTCCGAGCCAGGTGGTATCGCGTGAAAGATCGCCTCTGATTTTGCTCACATAATCGCCGGGTCTGAGTGCGGCCACAATCGACGAGCCGTCAACGCCCTGCCAGATTCCTATATCAAATGGCACCGGCACCGAGCATCCCCAGGTTAGCTTTTGAGTCGAAAAACTCTGCAGGCCGCAATGAGCGGCAATCGATGGCAGCGCGTAACCAAAGCCAAAGCAATCTGGAAGGAGAATGTCTTTACTGGTTTTACCAAACTCTTTTTTATAAAAACCGTTACCATAAAGCGTCTGACGAACCAACGATTCAAACGACGGCATGTTTACGTCAACAGCATCAACCCAGCTTCCGGCGACATTCCATTGCCCGCGATCGATATAACTTTTAAGCCTGGCGTACTCATCGGGATGATATTCCTTGAAGAGCATATATTTGAACGCGCCCTCGAAACTGAATTTGTAATCGGGGTAGAGGTCCATCAGCTTGAAATTATCCCGAAAGGTGGCCGGGACATATTCGTTGATCGTATTCTGGATTGTCCAGCGCCACTGGGTATCCAGGTGCGCCGTTCCCACCACATAGAGATCGCGCTGAACCTTAGAAGTATCGTTCGCGTTCTGTGCCGCGCTCAAGGCACACAGGCACAGCGCCAGTATCATTGTTACAAATATTTTCCGCATCTTCCGCTCCTTATCTCGCCGTGGCGTCAGGACCCCGATCCTGACGCTTACCAGTTTTATTAAAAATATTTTATCTTCAAAAGTTCTCGCAAGGGTGATCTCATTCTGTTTATGTGCCGTTGATTTAAGGAGTCTTTATGCCTTTAATATGCGACCTCTTCGAAATCGCCGGACAGAACGATTTTCTGTCCCTACAGCTATTTTCTTACAAAGGCGTACCCTAATCAATCGGAGCAAAAATTCTAACTTCCTTAGCCAGAATCTTAAAATCCCTTAATTCAATCTTATTTGGATAAACGTTAAAACGCCAAAATTCTAATCTTCCCTTTCCAGCATTAAACGTATATATTTTGGCATTGAATTTATCGTCTTGTTTTCGAATTTCGGAATTTTTTATGTATTTTTTTGCCAGATTAATATTTTTGTCTCTTTTCTCCTTAATAAACTGATCACTAGTATCGGCACCTCGATACCAATCATCATAAAACCGCTCAAAGTCGCCTCGCGAAAGTATAATATAATAGGCGGATTTTAGTGATGTTGTGTTTAGGTATAGATAAAGAACATTAATTATACCGGTATTATCAAAATGAGTCTCCAGATATTTGCTTACAACTCGTGAAAAAGATTGTAAGTCGCCCTCATAATGATAAACCGACGAATCGCATTTATTGATAAGCATTTCCTTGTATGGATTATATTCGGTCCCAGCGCCCTTGTTACTCCGAATACCATAAAGCTCGATGCACGGTAGGTCTTGGAATGAATACCTATAATAGATGTGGGGAAGATCAACAAAATGAGAGTCAGTTTCGGCAAATAGAATTGAATCCATTTTAAGTAGTGCCATATTCTCAACGGCCACATCTGAAAGCGTATCTTCGGAAAAACCGAATAATTTTAGGCGTTCCAGATGATAATCTGATATTGAAACCTGGGCATTTGATAGACCTATATTAAATAATATAATTAACAACATCAATTTAATGTAATTATTCATAGATTGTCCATTCGATCGCTATTTTTGACATGAGTATTTTGTGCCGAAACTCACAACTCATAACCCACAACTCACAACTACTTTTTCCCCATCCCCATCTGCTTTAATCTATCCAAAAGAACTGCGCCCAAGATCACCAGTCCCAAAACGATTTTCTGCGTATAGGTTTCAACATTGGTCAGGTTCATTCCGTTTTGAATGACCGCAATGATGAATGCGCCAATCAATGTGCCGAAGATTCGTCCTTCGCCGCCCGATAGGCTGGTGCCGCCAACCACCACAGCGGCGATTACATAAAGCTCGTAAGTAAGACCGTAAGTCGGCGCCCCACTTTTTAATTGTGAGGCCATCACCACTCCCCCCAACCCGGCCAATATCCCACAGAGCATATAGACGAAGAATAGTATCCGTTTGACCCTGATCCCCGCCAGGCGTGCGGCCTCCATATTGCCGCCGACCGCGTAGACGTATCGTCCGATTGTGGTCCGGGTCATCAGAATATGGGCCGCTATATAGAGGATAATCATTAATATGACCGCGTAAGGGATCTTCAGAAATGGCTCAGCGCCTCGTCCCAACAGAATAAAGCTTTCGGGAAGGTGATAGATCGGTTTTCCCTCGGAGATAACGTATGCAAACCCGGCCGCCACTTGCATCATAGCCAGCGTGGCAATAAAGGGCGGTATGCGGAAGCGCGTAATCATCAATCCGCTGAAAGCGCCAATCACTCCACACAGGACAATCCCGATCAGGCCCGAGAGAACCATGCCCCAGAATGTGGCGCTTTCGCCTCCAACCTGCCCCACAAACCAGGCGGTCACCACAGCTGAAAGAGCAATCAAGCTTCCCACCGAGAGATCGATCCCGGCAGTGATAATTACTAACGTCATACCGATGGCCATGATGGCGATAACCGCGATCTGGTTAGCAACATTGCGTAAATTATCGGGAAGGAGGAATGTTGGCCAGCGGTAAGGAGGTGGTGGTGTTATGATAGTGTTGGCGAATCCCGGCATTTCATTTTTAATCGAAAAGGCCATGGGCGCGGCGGCATAGGATGTCGCGATAAGCGACACTTTTTCAGAATCGGGCAGAGCGCTGATCTGTTTTCTAACGGTAAGTGGATCGCCAGAGATTATCTTTATCGAATTAAAGCCTTGATCTGTAAGCCGCTTATCGAGCGATGTTGCAAAAAGAGAATCATCTCCCGTGTCGCGTGAGATGATGAGAATGCTAGAATCGTGAGAATAAGTAGAAAGCACTTTTGAGAGCGACCTGGCCGCATCCTCTCCGCTTGGATATTGATCGCGAAGAGTTAATATCGAAAAGAGAATACCTAGAATGATGAGTATTCCCAGCATTCCATAATTGGAGAGAAATCTGGATAGTATGATTTTATAGGAATTTTTCATGTAGCCAGCGCCATAATTTTTTCCTGGGTGGCGGTTGCCATATCGCTGATCTCCCCTGAAATCTGCCCCTCGCGCATGACGATAATCCGATCCGCTATCTCCAGAATCTCCAATAGATCCGATGATATCACAATCACGACCTTGCCGCGCGCGGCTAATTCGTTTATGAGCAGATACATCTCGTGCTTGGCGCCCACGTCGATACCGCGGGTGGGTTCGTCAAAAATGATGACCTCGAAATTGGTCTCCAGCCAGCGCGCCACCAGAAGCTTTTGCTGATTGCCGCCTGATAAATCCTCGGCCCGCTGCTCGGGGCTTGAAAGCCGAATATTAAGAGAGCGCACGCGCTCAGAAAATCTATCAATCTCCCGTTTGCTATCTACAAAGCCTAAATGAGACCAGCTTTCAAGATTGGGAAGCGCGAAATTTTCGCGACAGGAGGCCATGAGAATAAGTCCCTGGGCTTTGCGATCCTCGGTTAATAAGCAGATACCGCAATCAATCGCATCTTTGGGGGAATTGATATCGCATTTTTCCCCACCGATAATTATCTGGCCGTCACTTTTATTATCTGCTCCGAAAATAAGCCGGACGACCTCAGTCCGACCGGCCCCCATCAGCCCTGCTAAGCCTAAAATCTCGCCTCGCCGGGCCGAAAAAGATATATCCCTAACGGGCCCGCCAGTCAAGCCGCGCACCTCAAAATATGTTTCGCCAAAAATTGCCTTTGATTTCGGATATTCCTCCTCGATTGGGCGGCCTACCATTTGCGAGATAAGTTCCGCGCGAGTTATTTCACCGATATTCCAGGTACCAATTGTGGCCCCGTCGCGCATGACTGTAACTCGATCGGCGATTTCAAGTATCTCTTCCAGGCGATGCCCGATAAAGATGATGCCGATTCCCTCGGATTTAAGGTCTCGAAGGATACCAAAAAGGCTTTCCACCTCATGAGGGGCGAGAGCGGCGGTGGGTTCATCCATAACCAGAATCTGCGATTTGGTGGCCAACGCCTTGGCTATTTCGACAAGCTGTTGATGCGCGATACTCAGGTTACCCACGGGCGTTTCAGGATCGAGCTTCAATCCAAGCCTATTGAATAAAGCAATCGTATCCTTTATTTCACGCCTGGGGCTGATCAGTCCATGCGTGGTATTTTCACGCCCTAAAAATATATTGGCAGAGACCGGCAGAGATGGAATAAGGCTGAACTCCTGATAGATAGCAGCAATCCCCGCTCGACGGGCCTCAAGTGGTGAGCCGAACGATACCAGTTTTCCGTCCAGCAAAACCTCGCCGGAATCAGCCTTATGCGCTCCCGTAAGGATTTTTATTAGCGTGCTTTTGCCGGCGCCGTTTTCCCCGACCAGAGCGTGTATTTCTCCCGGATTGAGATCAAACGAAGCCCTGCTTATTGCCTGCACACCAGGAAAGGCCTTACGAATACCCGTTATTTGTAGAATGGAAGTGATATTTGGCGAATTGGTTTTCATCAATTTAATTAAGTAATAAATAGGGAGTGCGTGTCAAAATTTATCCTACGGATCTGTAGAATTGTGACCGCCACTTGTGAATTGGGGTCATAATAAATTATGACACCCAATCCCACTTTGGCAACTGCTGTAATACCAAAATTAAATCGCATCCTTTTGTGTAAAAAGCCCGCAGGGGATGAGATTGACCGGCGCGACTGTGCCACCAGAGATATATGCTGTAATAGCCTCGATGGTTTTACGTCCTATCTCGTTCGGTTTCTGGATCACATCGGCGTAAATCTTTCCGGCCTTGATCGCCTCGCGTGCCTCTGGCACAGCATCGAAACCGACAATCTTCACTTTGCCGCTTTTCCCGGCCTTTTCCACGGCGGCCAGCGCGCCCAAGGCGGAATCGTCATTGATACCGAAGATAGCGCTAAGATCAGGATGGGCTTGAAGGATATCCTCCGTTGTCCGGAATGCCTGATCCTTGACTCCGTGACCAGAGAGCTTGGCTACTACCGTAATATTGGGCGATTTGGCCAACTCCTCCTCAAATCCCTTGACCCGCTGGATCACTGATTCTACTTCGGGATGATCGATAATCGCCACTGTGCCACTGCCGCCAATGGCCTGCGAAATAGCTTGGGCCGCCAGCCGTCCTCCGGCCACATTATCAGAGGCAGTATGGCAGATAACCTTGACGCCCTCGGCCAGGCAGGCGATATCGGCAGTAAATACAGGGATACCGGCCGCGTTGGCAGCGGCAATTGCTGTTCCGATCGATTTGGAATCGCAAGGAGAGACGATGATGGCATCGACTTTGCGTACAATGAAATCCTGAATCTGATCTTTCTGTTTGGCGACATCAAATTCGCCGGCTGTCACTAGGAGGGTGTACCCGTTCTCCTTGGCCGCTTCTTGAAGCCCCGCCTCAAGGTCCTGGTAAAACGGGTGAGTTCTGGTCAGAAGTGTCACTCCAATGGTCAGGCCACGATTCTGGCCTCCTTTGTTTTCGGTCTTTTTCTCGCTTTTGCCACAGCCACCCGCCAATAGAACAAATGCCGTGACCGCAAAAATCGCCGTTGTGAATCTCGCTTTACGCATTTTCTCTCCTGTTATTAATTAGAGCAAATAAGGTCGGTGTCAGCCCGATATGGGCATGTATTATCCTATAATAATTAAGAGATTCCATAGGCTGTTTGTCAATCAAATTGATGGCGAAATTAAATAGAATAGAAGAGGCTTTTCGAGCACCAGCATTTTCATTAACTCCTATAAAAAGGCCAGACAATTTGCCTGGCCTTTATAATTGGATAAAATGATTTATATCGCGCAATAATAAAATTTGTATCGGGCAGACGCCTATTTTGCAAATTAAGCTTCGGCAATTAAAACCGCAATGTCGGGATCGGTTGTTTCCGCCAGGTCATATATTCGTTTACCCAGATCCGC
>DOTU01000159.1:1982-3176 GCA_003520965.1 Candidatus Zixiibacteriota bacterium | reverse complement strand
TCCTTTGGACCGCTGATTAAGTGAAGCGACTTGATATCGGCAAGAATATCTATTGCTCCGTTTTCCCAGGCAACATAGGCGCGGCAATGACCGTCAAGCAGGTTTAATTCGTTGTCGATTGTGGTTACAAGAATTGCATGAAGAAGGTGTTGATTCCCATCGCGCCAGATTTGGCGGACTATATCGAGCTTTTTTCGGTCAAGAAACCAATTGTTGTATTTAGCTTGTCAAGTTCCACTCGCCTTGTCATTAGCTGCCCTCTTTATATATTTAAATTGGCGCTATTAAGCTATTGTTAATTTGCTCTCGCCCACAACAAGCGAGTTAACGATTTCTTGTCGGAGAAGCATATATCCGTGATAAATATTATTTCTTACGGTCTTCCTATGACTACCAATTATTTCGGCGATCTCTTGATAGGAGAACTTTTCAAAAATCGACAATACCATAATCAGCCGAATTTCTATGGGAAGTCTCCTGATGGCCTTAGTAACAATATCCCCCGAGATCGCTTTAAACTCAAAAAATTTATCCGATGGAAATGATTCAAACATATTTTCGATGTTATCGGGCAATTGTAAACGGAAATTCAATTTGATCTTTCCAAATAAAATCTTCATTAAAACTCTGAACATCTGGGTCTTGCAGGCTTTCATGAAGATAGAATTGTCCCAAACTTTGGAGGCTTCCAAATATGTATTTATCACCAGGGTCTCGGCATCGCGTTCGTTATCGGTAAACCAGTGAGCAGTTTGCCAGAGAGAATCCAGATGCTGCAAAGCCTCATCTCTTAAATCGTTATTTCCTATCAATTCTTGGTCCATGGAATTTCCTAATCTTATTAATGTTAAGGCCGTCTGGTTAGTATTGGGAGATACTCGCAGTTCCCCGATCCCCCTACTCAAAGCAAACTAACCTTCCCCGCGATAAATAAACGGCCCATTCTGCAACAGTCGGAATCCACGATTAGATCCTGGCCTAATTGAATCCTGCCTGAGTCCGATAATTTCACCGATATCGTTCGGAGACAAGCCCTCAAGTCTCGTTAGAAATTCGATATATTTAATCTCGACAGGCAGACGAACAAGCGTTCTGTCGATGAAACTACCGGGTACGTCTTGCCATAAGGCCAATCTGTTATGCGAGTTGTTCGTAAACCTAATTCTCTTATAACCTATTGATAAAATAGATGGA
>DOTU01000159.1:0-1675 GCA_003520965.1 Candidatus Zixiibacteriota bacterium | reverse complement strand
TCTGCATTGGGCCTTGGGGAGAGATGGGCGCCATAACTTATATACTTTGGCGAGTGAATACTGAAATAGCTCATCGGCATCTGAACGTTTTTGGGTTAGCCATAAGGAAGTTAATCGAAGATCGCGTAAATGAGGCGCTATCCTGGCCTTAAAATTCTTTTTTCTTATTTCATCCTTCAATGTTTCAATTCCCCCGCATCAAACCCACACGAAAATGCCCTAAAGTTGGTATCCGATAATTCAGTATTGGCCCCGGGCACCATGAATAATAATAATAAACCTCATGCAATACATTCTATCGCAGAGATTCTGTTAAGGTTTTCACTTATAGAAATTTCGATTCCCCGGAAGCCCCCTTTAGTCTTCCGGAGAACGATACACATATATGTCAGTATTATATATAGATTTATAATCCGGTCAATCGCTCCAAGGATTGAAAAAAGGATTAATTCCTTTGGCTGAGATGCTATTTACCGCGATTCCGTGATTTCTGAGCGGAGGGATTGCTTTTCATCTCTTTGGTATGGGCGAAACTGGCCAGTTCGAGACGCGTATGTAATGCTAACTTCTCCAGGATATTATGCACATGGCTCTTAACCGTATGAACAGCAATATTTAAATCTGCCGCTATTTCCTTGTTGCTGCGGCCAAGCGCTATCAGATCAATTACTTCCTGTTCTCTCCTGGTCATCCGGACAGATTCAATAAGTTGATCCACTTTTCCTGCCTGGACAGCATGCTCTACAATATGGGAAAAGAGAGAATCGGTCAGAGACGGCGGAAGCACTTTTGCCCCTTTGGCAACTGACCTGATGGTATGCAGAAAATCATTGAGAGTGGCATCCTTGAGAATGAAACCTGAAACCCCGGCTTTCACAAATTCGACGATTTCAGAATGTACCGGTATGAGGTCCATCACCACAACTTCTGTCGTGGGAAATTTCTTTTTTATATGTTCTACCACTTTGAGGCTGCTTTGGCTCCTAAGGCCAAGATCAAGAAGGACGACGTGTGGCTTGTGCTTTTCAGCTTTTTCGAAGGCATCGCCGTTTCCAGTGGAGGATACGGCTTTTATATCCTCCTGCTCATTAAGCATGGCCTTTATGCCATCACGTAAGAGGCGATTGTCTTCGATTAATAACACACGGATTTTAGACAATCGTCATCACCTCCAAACTCAATATAATACCAATTACCAACGATTGTTTCACGCTGTCCATAGGAACAGCAGATGGTGAAACAGCTTCGTTATGAAATAAATTTATAAAAATGCCGCCTAATTCGTCAAGAAAAAAATGGTTTTTACTTTAAAAAAACGAAATCAGGGCCTTAACTAATAGTCCCAAATATGGGACGGCCTCAATAAAGCTCACGAAACAAAGAGAGGGCAGCCTGTCGAAGACTGCCCTCAATTATTGAATACCGTTACTACTGTTTAGTTGGGACTACTCAGCGCTTCCCGCAGTAGGTCTCGCATTCGATGATGGTGTCAACAATGGTCGAACTGCAGGAGTAGGTACTGGCGCGGGATTAATTGGCAGAAGCAATCCTCCTGGCGGGCAAACGGGGCATGGATTTACCGCGCTGCCGCTCTTAAAATGACGCACCATCATGGTTACATCAAGGCCAGAGAAAGAGCAGCTTCCATTGACATCTCCTCCCACATACCAGGTAT
>DOTU01000099.1:8735-11213 GCA_003520965.1 Candidatus Zixiibacteriota bacterium | reverse complement strand
CACCGGTCAGCGGCGCATCGATCGATCTCATGATGGGAGGAGATCGCCATCACGGTGATCCAGGCCAGCATTATCACGCCCTTTCCGGCGCTGATGGCGCTTTCTTGATTTCTCCCGTGCTTGTAGGCAACTACATGGCAATGGCGTCAAAGCAAATGGTCGGTCACGATCACGATAGCGTAACCGTAATTGCTAATCAGAATGCAGTTGTTAACTTTGTTCTTCAAAGCTTCTGCGATCCTGATACCGGTGGCGGACATCATGGCGGTGGTCATGGTGGTGGCGAACATCATGGTGATAGCCTGGAAGTAGTCACCTTGACTGGCTGGGCTATTGTGGTTCAAGACTCGGTACGCACGCATTATTTCCTTGATGTTAACGGCGATGATACTGCTGATTTCAGACTCCAATTCGGCCCGCCATGGTATGAGCCCACAAGCGGCGCTCATCGTCCAGCGGATGGCGACTCAATTTCGATTAGCGGTGGATTATTAGGCTATGGAGCCCCACGGGCAGTTGTTGTTTACACAATCAACGGCCTATTCTGGCGGCAACCCGGCCACGGGCACGGTGGTCATGGTGGACACGGTGGCGGGTATCCGCATCCTGATTCACTAATTCGCATTGAGGCAGCCGGGCAGGCGATCGTTCGGGATAATCCAACAATGGATATGTATTTCCTGGACACCAACTTTGACGACACAGTCGATTACGTTCTCAATTTTGGTCCGCCCGATTACAATCCCGGAAATGGCGCAACTCGTCCTGCGGACGGCGATTCAATCTCAGTGGTTGGTGGTCTTATGGAAGGCCGTACCGGTCAACTTGACATGATTATTGTGTATGAAATCAATGGCCAAACATGGTGGCGCGATCCAGGTGATACGCTTGATCTGTGGCTGTCAGTTACATCCACAACCGATCCGGGTGCATCAACTCTTCCTATCAATTATCTGGTCACCAAGAGCTACCCGAATCCGTTCAACCCGACAGCGGTCATCTCATTCGAGTTACCAAGTTCTGAATTGGTAAAGGTAACTGTTTACGATCTGCTTGGCAGAGAAGTCGCTGTTCTTGCGGATGGCGTATATCCTGCCGGACAGAGTCAGGTGCAGTTCAATCCTGGTTCGGTCAGCGGTTCAGCGGTTTATTTCTACAAGGTTTCTGCCGGCGACCAATCGGCAACAGGAAAAATGATTTTACTCAAGTAGGCGTTTTTTCTCCAACAGGGTTCAAGGGGCGACCACGATGGCCGCCCTTTGTATTTCGCCATGTTTCGACAAATAAAAACACTCTTTCGACGCGTATGTCGAAAATATGCAAGCTACGCATATTGGCTCAAAACCGGTATTCAGCTAACTCATTGAACGGCAACGATAAGATTCCCCCAAAATTATTTGATTGCTGGCATCTCTTTTGCAATATATTATAACGGGGAATAATATGAACAACACTAAAAAAAAATCCAGCATGATAGATCGATATGGAAGTTTATCAATAATTCTGATAGCTCTCTTGTCTTTGTTAATTGTTTCCCTGACCTATCTTCCTGCGATGGCGCAAAATGGACAGCCTGCCGGACCAGGAATGGGTGTGGGTGGATTTGTTGATGAGGACGGCGACGGTTTCAACGATCTTTTACCTGACAGCGACGGCGACGGCGTACCAGACGCGATTGATCCCGATTCAAGGAATAAGAATGCCGATAGCCTTTTCATGCATCAACATATGCAAGGCAGAGGGGATTCGACTGGAATGGGATACCGTATGATGGGCGACTCCCTGCATATGGGTGGGATGCGTGATCCTTATGAACCCCACGACGGCGATGGACATGGGTTATTCCCTTATATACCGGGATCATATCCTGGAATGCCAGGCCCTATGCCGGGCGAGCCGGGCCAATACGGCCCGGGCGATAGCACCGGTCACGGTGGGATGCATGATGGCCATTGGGGCGATGGCGATCATCACGGCGATTGGCCGCCACCTCCACCGCTTCCACCGGATAGTAACGGGATGGGCGGTGGAAAAATCGGACACGGTAACGGAACTGGCAGTATAGATCATTCTTACCCAGGTGCGGACCCTGATCCTCTTAAAGTACCAAGAGAAGGGTCAACATCTGCTGATCCCGGTAAAACTATCTCTAGCCAATCAAAATAAAAAAAGTATCTACCAACTATGAGGGGAGATAGGCGTCAGAATTAACCTATAAGATTCAGCTCTCCATTAGACGATTTTGAAAATTAAACTTTTCATTATTATTTTTTTATTTGCAGCTTTTTGTTGTCCGGCAAGCGCGTATCAGAATTTATCCGCGGGGATAGGTGGTGGATATGCGGGGAATCTATTTGCCGATAGTTTCAATATTGGTAACAGCTATCTGGTCAGCAATCTCTCTTTCGCATCGACCAATTTCCAGAGCGCCAAACTAAGATTATCCTACGATATTTATTATTATGAGTATGATACCGG
>DOTU01000099.1:0-8408 GCA_003520965.1 Candidatus Zixiibacteriota bacterium | reverse complement strand
AAATGGGGGGTGGAGACATTTGTCGCAATCAAGGATTATATAGGGGGCAATTCCAGTTTTGATAATTTCAGGATATTTTCTTCAGCCGATGCCTCCTTTTATATTACTCCGGGAATCCAAGCCAAGGGGATTTATAAGCTTATAAGATCCAAATTTCAAAATTACCCTGTTCTGGATAACTACGAGCATTGGGCGACTGCCGAACTTGTCACAACTCTGCCGATTAAAACCACGATAAGGGGAACCGCGCGCTATTCGGTTAGGAGATTCGACCAGGACCGGGTGACATTTCACTGGATAGATACTGAATTTGGGCTCTCTCAATCTATCGGTATCAGAACCGGCCTGAGTTTTTCGTTTTTAAGGCGCTGGTCAGGCGGCGGGGAACGACCATTATCCAGTTATTATATCATAAGTGGAGTAACATCATATTGGGACCCCTGGAAGGGAAATCAAATAGATCTGGCGCTTAAGAGGATTTTACCTTATGCCATCATCTCGCGGACCGAGGGCACTTACTGGAAAAGGGAATTCTCATACGATAAGTTTATGAAGGAACAGCTATCCTGGCTGTTGAATAAATCTGGAAGGCGTGACGAGGGATGGCTGACAAAACTGGAACTAAGCCGTCAATATAACGTTCGCTGGCCAGCGGTGGAATCGTTTACGTTAAATCTCAGAGGCGGGTATATATCGAACGGCTCGGATGATTCATACTATAGATATCACTACTTTTTTACTGATTTAAATCTAAATATTCGTATTTTTTAGACGCAATCGGGCATCAATTAATAAATTATCATCTATAAGCCGTTTTTGGAGAACAGAATTATTAATAATAATATTCAAAAAAGGTATTTGCCAAATCGTAATTATGGACTATAATACGTACTGGTACTTTTATGAACGATATCAGTTTGCCGATTCAACTTAAGTTTTTCATTGCCCTGGGGCTTTCGTTTCTCATCGGATTGGAGAGGGAAAGCTCAGGCGTAGCCACCAAGGGACGGGTTTTTGCGGGAGTCAGAACCTATACACTGATTGGAGTGTATGGTTTTAGCTGCGGTTGGCTGGTAAGCATTAATCTGCCTTTGGCTCTGCCAGTAGGGATGCTCTCTCTTACGTCGCTGCTGATAGTTGGTTATTTGGCCAAGCTTAAATATGACTTTGTTGGCTGGACAAGCGAAGTGGCGGCGTTGTTAACTTTTCTCATGGGTGCGCTATGTCTTCTAACCGATATCTGGGTACCGCTGGCGCTTGGCATCGTGGGGACGTTTCTTCTTTCTGAGAAGGCGATGCTCGAAAAATATGTCGAGAGCCTGAATAACGCCGAGTTTTTAGCGGTAATAAAGTTTTTACTAATAACCCTGATCATTCTTCCTGTTCTGCCCAATAAGGCCTATACGGAATTTCAACTAAATCCCAGCAAAATCTGGCAGATTGTGGTTTTGGTTTCGACAGTTGGATTTGCCGGATATTTCCTGACTAAGAAATTCGGAAGCAGAGCGGGGTTATGGCTTTCGGGATTATTGGGGGGAATTGTATCGAGCACGGCGGTGAGTATTGCCGCCGGTAGAATCGCCCAGCGTTCGCCGGATCGGAGCGTGAATGCTTTACAGTCCACGATTTTAGCCAGTTCGGTCATGTACATTCGCATTCTGGCGCTGATCTGGTTTATCAAACCACAGTTTGTACAATACATCTGGCTTAAGCTTTTGCTGCTTGCGATGGTTGGATTAGCGCTTTCCATCCATAAGGAAGTTGAGGTTCCGGATTCGGTAAAGCCTCCCGTGCAAACAGTTAAAAACCCATTTGAGATTCGGCCGGCCCTCGTTTTCGCCTCCCTATTTGTAATTTTATCGGTGGTCACGGTTCTGGCGGAGCGATTTTACGGACAGGCAGGATTGCTAACGTTGGCAGGTATCGTAGGTGTGACAGATATCGATCCCTTTATATTGTCCATAGTCAATCAACAGGCATTGGTTATAGATCTGGCAGTCGCGGCCCTGATCGTATCCATGATGAGCAATACGATCGTAAAGGGGATTTATTTCGGATTTCTGGCCAAGAATATTCGCAAATCGGTTGCCTGGCGCTTTGGGCTTTGGGCGTTATTGCACCTGCCCATTCTTTTTCTCCCTTGAGAATAAATTTCATCAGTTCGACTTGATGCTTCGCGGCAGTTAAAATGCCGCTTTACGAGTTAGAGGCACTTGCTTATAATGAAGTATGAGCATTCGGTGGTATTAACGATTACCGGGGGCGAGATATTTTTATGGTTTGGCTATGAAAGAGAAGCTTGGCGTTGTATTCGATCCGGTTTTCCTTTTGCATAATCCCGGTCCAACTCATCCCGAATCACCGAAAAGACTGGTGGCTGTTCAGGAAGCGATCAAAGGGCTTGACCTGGCAATAACAGGCATCCCGGCGCGAGTTGCCAGCCGTGATGAACTCTGTCTGGTGCATACTCCCGGATATGTGGATCATATCCTGTCTATGAAAATTGACGGGATCGTGCAACTTGATCCCGATACCGCTATTTCAGAGCACAGCCCCGAGGCGGCCAGGAAGGCTGTCGGAGGAGTGATTGAAGCGGTCGATAGAGTTATGCAAGGCGAACTGAAGAAAGTCTTCTGCGCAGTCAGGCCGCCGGGTCATCACGCCGAGCCGGACAGGGCGATGGGTTTTTGCATATTTAATAATATCGCTATCGGGGCCGCTCATGCCCTCTCTAGTTGGAATCTCGAAAGAGTGGCGATTATCGATTGGGACCTGCATCATGGCAACGGCACCCAGGACGCTTTTTATGATTCGGATGAGGTTCTTTATATTTCGCTTCATCAATATCCCTTCTTCCCCGGAACAGGAACAGCTACGGAGCAGGGTGAGGGCAAAGGTTTGGGATTTAATATCAATTTGCCGATGGTGCCGGGCTCGTCGGACGAGGATTTCAGGACAGCGTTTCAGGAGATCATTATCCCGGCGCTGACAAATTACGAACCTGAGCTTGTGCTTATTTCGGCCGGCTTTGACGCTCACCGTGATGACCCGCTGGGCGATCTCTATCTAACAACCGAATATTTTGGTGAGATGACTTCGATATTAAATGAGATCGCCAACGTATCAGCCAAGGGAAGGGTAATTTCCGTTTTTGAAGGGGGCTACAATTTGCAGGCACTAAAGGATTGTGTCGCGGTTCACCTGAAGGAGTTGGTAAAATGAATAGATATGTCAGGATAAAAGATGGCAGCGGAATATTCTGGGGCAAAGTACAGAATAATGACTTAGTTATATTAGATAAGGCGCCCTGGGAAAATCCTGTCGAAACGGGAAGCAAAGCGAAGTTGGATATAAGCAAACTCGCTGCACCGGTTACGCCATCGAAGATCGTATTGATAGGGCGAAACTACCCGGAGCATATCAAAGAGATGGCTGGCTTGGCGAAGCCATCAGATGAACCGATTATATTCACGAAACCGCCGACTGCGGTAATCGGTCCCAATGATGCGATCCCCCGTTACGCCGAACTTGACAGGGTTGACTATGAGGGGGAACTTGGGGCCATTATTGGCAAGAAGATATTCCGAGGAGATATCAACGCAGCCAAGGAATGCGTTTTCGGCTACACTTGCGTAAACGACGTGACCGCCCGCAATCTTCAAAAAAAAGATGGCCAATGGACACGGGCTAAGGGGTTTGATGGTTTCTGCCCGGTCGGTCCCTGGATCGTAACAGATATCGATCCGCTGGATTTGAAAATAGAGACATACCTTAATAATGAGCGACGGCAATCCGGAAGAACATCAGAACAAATTTGGAATATATTCAATCTGATAGTATTTATATCATCCGTAATGACCCTGCTGCCGGGCGATCTTATTTCGACTGGCACTCCAGAGGGGGTTGGGCCGATGAATGGCGGAGATATCGTGAGGATTGAAATCGAGAATATCGGTGTCCTTGAAAATAAGGTTATTTCAGCGTGATCGGTTTATCAAACTTAGCGGCTAATATTATGGCAGCGGCGATTGTCTCACTCTCGCCGGAAGTTCCGGTATCTTATCAGATCGATGCTAAGCTGGATAGATCAACTAATATTATATCCGGCGTTGAGAATATCGAATTTCTGAACCCTACGCCTGATACACTCGATAGAATTTGCTTTCATCTTTATCCCAATGCATTCAGAGATACCTCAACGGTTTTCTGCCGGGAAAACTCTCAAATCAAAGCCGATGTTGCCTCGGGGAATATTTCGGAGCTTAAGATTTCCGATCTCACGATTGATAGCCTGCGGATTGATTCCAGCGCAATCACGGAGAGCGGGACTCTTTATTATGTGCGTCTGCCGGCGAAACTTGCTCCACTGGAAAGTATTTACATATCGCTCAGATTCGACCTTAAGATTCCCAAGGCAAGAGAGAGATTCGGTTATAACGAACTGGGAAACTACCTGCTCTCATACTGGCATCCTGTTCTGGCCGGCTATCAAAAGGGAAGGCTCGTAGATTTTGAATATCATGCCAACAGTGAGTTTTTCTCAAACTTTGGAAACTACGATGTCAGGCTCGATATCCCATCCAGTTTTAGGATGGGGACGACTGGCGAGTTAACTGAGGTTTCCAAAGATAGCAGCCGCACGATCTGGGAGGCTCATGCAGATACGGTTCTGGATTTCGCAATTGCCTGCGGTTCGGCGTTTGAAGTGAGCGAATCTGATACGTTGGGGATAAATCTTCGATATTTGCTCGAAAAACGCCATGAAAAGTATAGACCCGCAACCGACATGATGACCAAGTTGTCGCTATCGTATAACTCAGGGAGATTTTACAAATATCCATATAAGACATTTACGCTGGTAGATTTTGAATCAGGCGCGGAGGGGATGGAGCTTCCGGGGATGGTTGTTATCAGATACCCGGATACAAGAATGTTTTCCAACGGCAGGAGCATGCTGGAGTTGACGATTGCTCATGAGATCACCCATGAGTGGTTTTATGCAACGATCGCCAGTAATGAAGCCGAAGAGCCGTGGCTGGACGAGGGAGTGACAAGCTATGTCACAGAAAGGTTGCTCGATTCGGGAGGCGATACGCTGGGACAGTTTGATGTACTGGGATATAAATTCAAGTTTAATGTTTTTGAACGTTTAGCGGCTTTGATATCAAAAGGCGAATACCCGATAAATCTGAAAAGTTGGGATTACCCTGATGACGCCGCTTATGGTATCAATGTCTACAACCGAAGCACATTGGTGCTGAAGAGTCTCGAGGACCTTTTAGGGCGGAGTTCGATGGACAGCGCTCTTGGGGCTTATGTCCGGCAGTATCGTTTTGGTCATCCTGATCTAAGCGATTTTGAAAATGCTATTTCGTCCACTACCGGAGTTAATCTAAACCGTTTTTACGCACAATATATTACTGGCACATCAAGGGTTGATTATGGGATTAGATCGCTTAGCTATAAATCGATAACAACAACTGACAGCCTGAATAAATATGAAATAACTCTCAAGATAGCGCGGGAACTTGATGGTATCCTGCCTCAGAAAATCTCATTGACGTTGGAGAATGGAAATCGGATCGATACCACCTGGGAGGATACAACCTCCAGAGTTGCTACACTTAAGTTTTATACAGTTTCTCGTCCCCAATTTGCTGTGCTTGCCGGATATGCGCTCGATGAGAATATTGCCAATAACAGCATGTATGCAGGCTCGTTTGGCTCAAGGCTGATATCGTTTGAATGGGACAGCGTTTTTATGGTTGAATTTTTTCTTTCGCTTATCTTATGAAAAATATCTTAAAGAACAAGCTCTTTGCGGCGTCGATTATGTTTCTCCTGCTAAATTTGGCGGGGGCTTTTCTGATGATGGCGCCTCTTTTAGTGCTGCTCAGAAATCGTTTCGATCACTCCCAGGCTGTTTTTTCGTTGTGGCCGGTAATATCGCCTTTAATGCTGGCAGATATTCTGGTCAACGATACCCAGATGGTGGCCACCTTTGTGATCGCGGGTATTGTGATTTTCGCGTTATATATGTTGCTGTGCACATATTTTTCCGGAGGCATATACAGTCTTATCGTATTGGATAAGGAGCCGGAGGCTGCGATTACTGTGAATCCATTCAAAGATTTTTTGGTGAGATCGGCGCAAATTTGGCCGGGGTTTATCAAGGTCTCGCTGTTTTCCATAGTGATCTACTTGATTGCGATTTTTATCGGAGGGATCGTCAGCAAGCTGGCCTCACCGATGGGGATTTTCTGGCAGGCGGTTTCCCTCATTTTCTTTTTGCTTATTGCCTCAACCTATATTCAAATTCTTAAGGTCAGATTTGTGGTCGAGAATAGCAGTTCTGTTACACAGGCGATACGCTCCAGTCGCCAAGCGATTGCTAAATCTGCGGCGAGGCTGGTTATCGGAAATCTCGCGGTGGCAATTGTCGGGGTGATCGCGGCACTGATTCTTTGGACGATTCTCAAATGGGTGCGCTCATATGATTGGAATATCGGATTGGCGGTGTTATCGATAGTCTTAGAGCAGGCGATAATTTTAGTATTGTGTCTTATGCAGGTAATCAGGATAAACTATAATCACATAACTATAAAACGAGGTGTTTAAGATGTTGTGGGAAGAACTCAATTGGGCGGAGTTTGAAAAGCTCGTCCCTAAAAAATACGATACAGCTATTTTGCCTGTGGGCACGGTCGAGGCTCATGGCGTTGCCCCGTTGGGAACAGATAACCTGATTCCCATGGAGTTGGCCAGACGGATTGCGGACGATCTCAAGGGTATCATTGCGCCCCCCGTGAATCATGGTATCACCCGAACACTTTTGGGATATGCCGGCTCGCTATCAGTTACGCCGGAGACGTTTGAAAAATATCTGATCGAGCTGATGATTACGATTGCCGATTGCGGGTTCAAGCGGTTGGTTATCCTGAACGGCCATGGTGGCAATACCAAAAGTCTGGCTAACGCGGTCCGCGAAGTGTGGCAGGCCAGGCGGATTCCGATAGTCTCAGTGGACTGGTGGGAATGCTGTGATGATATTGTCGAGAAGATTTATGGGCGGGCTGGCGGCCACGCTGCCACTGACGAGAATGCGGCGGTGCAGGCATTTCGTCCGGAGTTGATAAAAAAAGAGCTTTATTCCGATGATATGGTTTATCGTCAGCCACCCGGTTTTTCGATTTACCCTAACCCGGGCACAATCTTATCCTATAAGGAAGGGGCTGGCTTTCTGGATTTCGATCAAAAGAAGGCTGAAGAGTATTTTGCAGCAGTAACCGAGCGGGTAAAATCTCATATTCTCGATATTTTCAGGCGTTGGGATCGGCTCTAATATGTGCGGGTTAGCAGTATTAAGCACAAAAATTGTGCGTTGCAGTATTTCTTAGCGCCGGAATAATCCACCTAACTTGCGGTAATTATGACTTTTATGGCGTATAAGAGATACGGCATACGGTTTGCTTTTAATGTTGAAGAATATGGTTCTTTGATAACAGAATCGAGTAAAACAATTTGACAGGCGGGCGGTCTTGTAATAGAATCGACCTATGATTCGCTACCTGGCCCTGGTGATGGCCTTTCTGATCCTTGTTTCCGTACCGGCATTGGCGCAGCGGGAAACCGCCGATGATTCCGCTTATTCATATGCCAGGATTCCGAGAGCACCGCTACGATGGACTATCGATACGCCAACAGCGGGAATGCTTCCTCGCGGCTCTTTCGATCTTGATATAAAGACTTTCACCGGCGGGGGAATTCAAACAGTACTGGGTATCGGCTTGATGAATCGCTTTTCGGTCGGGCTGGCTTACGGCGCTTCGAGGGTTCTGTCTGATACAACACCCAACTGGGGCCCGCGATTGGAATTTCAATTGCGCTATCGTCTTCTTGAGGAAGGGCATGGTTTTCCGGGTATTGCGGTTGGATTCAACTCCCAGGGATATGGACCTTATGATGATTCGTTAAAGCGTTACCAGATAAAATCACAAGGTTTTTACGTAGCATTTTCCACGAACTTTCAGATATACTCCAACAACGCAGGATTGCATTTTGGCGCAAACTACAGCCTCGAAAACGATCGCGACAGCGATCCCTCCATTTTTGTGGGTTTCAACGCCGATCTCGGAAATGACATGCTTTTCTTATCAGAGTACGATTTTGCGTTAAACGATAACACCCGTTATTCTGTCTATGGAAAGGGACGAGGCTTTTTCAATATGGGCCTGACCTGGTATCTTACCGACGGACTGTCATTGGAACTCGATTTGAAAAATCTCTTGCGTAACCGGGCAGGCGCAGGCGCGATAGATCGCGAGGCCCGTCTGGTTTACACAGAGTTCTTTTATTGACGCGGGAGCGGCTATTATGAAGAAAATGTATCTGACCGCCCTGGTGGCGGT
>DOTU01000362.1:2750-3891 GCA_003520965.1 Candidatus Zixiibacteriota bacterium | reverse complement strand
CCAACCGGGGGATGAGATTCTCTGCGAGAGTTTCTCCCACATATTCAATAACGAGGTGGCCGGGGCGGCGGCTATTTCGGGAATCCAGCTTCATCCGCTTTTGGCCCAAAACGGGATATTAACCCCGGAGATTTTAGAGCCTCAAATCAGATCGGCGAATATCCATACGCCGGTTACCAGAGCAATTGCCTTAGAAAATACCCATAACCGAGCCAGTGGTACAGTTTACCCGATGGAGCTTTTGGGGAAAATCAAAGCGCTCGCAGGAAAGTATGGCCTTTTTCTCTTTTTGGATGGCGCCAGAATCTGGAACGCAGCCGCCTTTCACAAGGTTAAGCCATCGGCAATTGCCAGCCAATTCGATTGTGTCACCGTCTGCTTTTCGAAAGGACTGGGTGCGCCAGTTGGATCGGCAGTAGTTTCCACCAAAGAGAGGATTGCCAGAGCCCGCCGAGTACGTAAGATGCTGGGGGGCGGCATGAGGCAAGTGGGGATAATCGCGGCCGGGGCGCTTTATGCGTTGGAGCATAACCTTGATAGGATCTCCGAAGATCACGTTCGGGCCAAGCAACTTGCCAGAAATCTTGCGTCGTGCGAGCTTTTTGGGATAAATCTTGAAACTGTGCAAACCAATATTCTTGTTATAACCCTAAAACCTCCATTAGAGGTTAGCCGCTTTTGCGCGAAATTAGCCGAGAAAGGGGTACTGGCTGTGCCGTTTGGCGCTGGCAAGATCCGAGTCGTAGCGCATCTGGATATTAATGATGAGGATATCGAGCGAGCCTCGAAAATCATGCTTGAAACCGCGGGAGCCCAATAGATAATAGCTCATTGAAGTGAGCCTTTAGGCCGATATAGATATGAGTGGAGGAATTTTGGGAAAAGGCTTAGGCTCAAAGGTCTCGACGCTCCTGGCTGCAATTCTGTGGGGCGGATCGATGTTTTTGATATATAATAAAAATTACGCTACCTCAAAATCGAACGATCTATCCGATGTGCCCATAGATACGCCGTTGACAAGGGAATTTCAGAACTGGATGAATGTTAGCATGGGAGGATCGAAGATCGGTTATACCATGCAATCTTTTTCCAACTCGCCTTTGGGGTATGTTCTCAAAGATTACTCGCTCATTCGAATCCC
>DOTU01000362.1:0-2489 GCA_003520965.1 Candidatus Zixiibacteriota bacterium | reverse complement strand
TTAGGGGGATCGGTAAAGGAAATCTATCTTGATTCGTACGCAGTGCTGAATTTGGATTTTTCGCTTAAGAACTTTACTTTCGGTCTGGTTTCGGGAGATTACACGACCGATGTGTTTGGCGAGGTAAGGGATAATAAACTCGGCGTTAAAATCAAATCGCAAAACAGTGAATCTGAATCGAGCTATCCGGTTCCGAAGGGTGTCTATATGCCGGGAGTGATCCCGCTGCTTTCGAGCTTGCGGGGCTTCCCCAAGGGCGAATTCGCGTTACCCACATTTGACCCGTTCTCCCTGGCTTTAAATGAGGTTCAGGTATCAATCGACTCGGAAGAGGAATTAAATACCGATAATGGAAAACAAGTGGCTCATAGGCAGCGGATCACAGTTTCCGGCCTGAGTAGCACGATGTGGGTTGATGCCACCGGGCATGTGCTTCGCGAAGAGGAGACCGGGGGAATGCTGATGGAAGTTACCAGCAGAGAAAAAGCACTCGATATCCCCGAGGTCAATCCCAGCGGGCACGATATCTTATCTGAGCTGGCTGTCACCTGTCAGGGGAAAATCGATGATCCCAGAAATATAAGAGATTTGCGATTACAGATCGAGGGAGTTGATCCCGGCTTGTTTAACCTCTCGGATGATTTCCAGACTGTTGTTTCGACAAATCCGTTGATTGTTGAAATTCATACCGGGAGAATAGATTCCTCGGTACTTGCGGATAAAGCCCCGTTTTTAGCGGCAGATCCATTTTTGCAGGTGACGGATCCGAGGATAGTCGATACCTCGAGCAAAATTGTGGGTAGTGAAACATCACCCGCAGTTGAAACCGAGAAGTTAGGCCGCTGGGTATTTGAATCGGTAAAAAAAGATTACGCCGTTTCGCTTCCGTCAGCGGTGGATGTATTAACCGTAAAAAAGGGAGATTGCAACGAGCATACAGCACTCTTTACCGCCCTTGCTCGCGCGGCCGGAATTCCTACCAAGATGTGTATCGGGCTGGTTTTTAAGGATGGTATCTTTTACTACCACGCCTGGCCTGCGGTGCATCTCGCGGGCTGGACGCCAATCGATCCCACATTTGGGCAGGATCGTGCCGATGCTACCCACTTGAAACTGATCGAAGGGGGATTCGAACGTCAGGCAGATTTGATGAGAGTAGTTGGGAAGATAAAAATTACTATATTGGCAAGCCCTAAGGACCTTTGAAATATATGATAGAATTAATTAATATCTGCAAATCGTTCGGCAAGAAAAAGGCGGTCGATAACCTCTCGTTAACTGCGGGCAAAGGAGAGTTTTTCGGATTTCTGGGACCGAATGGCGCAGGCAAAACCACGACAATCAGGATCATGACCGGGCTTCTAAAGCCTGAAAGCGGAACTACCAAAATCTGCGGTATAGACGTAGCCAAAGAGCCTGAAGCGGCCAAGATGAAGATTGGATATGTTCCCGATGCGCCATATCTCTATGAGAAGCTGACTGCGCGGGAGTATCTGGAGTTCACCGGCGGGCTTTATAAACTATCTGAGGAGAAACTGCAATCGCAGATTGCCTGGATTTTCGAATTGTTTGGAATGGATGGTTGGGCGGATCGACGCTGCGAAGAATATTCTCATGGCATGCGCCAGAAAGTGATTTTTGGAGCGGCCTTTGTGCATGACCCGGAAGTATTGATAGTCGATGAACCGATGGTGGGACTTGACCCGCAATCGATGCGCCTGATTAAAGATATGCTCAAGTTATTCGCCAACCGAGGGATAACGGTTTTTGTTTCCACACATACCTTGTCTGTAGCCGAGGAGTTGTGCGATAAAATAGGGATTGTCAATAACGGCAAGCTGATTGTCTGCGGTACGCTGACGGAGCTTCGCCGAGCGGCTGAAGCCGAGGGGGAAAATCTCGAAGGTTTATTTCTTAAACTAACCGGAGGGCCAAGGCCGGCCAATCTGCCTCCCGGCCGTTAAAGTTGAGTATTACTCTTCACATACTGCATTATAAAACAATCGCAGTCAGCTCATATTTGAAGAATTTTAATGGCGAACGGGCAATCAAGGGATTGGTGGGAATTTTCGTTATGGCCTGCTTTTTCTCGGGAAGCTTCTTGTTTTTTTATCGTGTATTCGATTATCTGGCGAGCTTGATGGATATCGGCTTTTTGCTGATGAATAAAATCATCTCCCTGGGCTTTTTGGCGATTTTCATCATGCTGGTTATATCGAATCTGGTGACGGCGATTACAACACTATACAGATCGCGGGAGACCGCTTATCTTCTTTCAACTCCGGCGACATATCGTCAGGTATTCACGGTAAAATTTATAGATAACATGGTATTTTCCACCTGGGCTGTGCTGCTTTTAGGGCTTCCGGTGATAATCGCTTACGGTATGGTGCGCGGCTTTGTCCTCTGGGAATATATTTTTGAGCTGTTTTGCGTATTGATTCCATTTGTCGTCATCCCCGGCTGTATTGGGGTTACATTGGCCATCT
>DOTU01000274.1:2933-10199 GCA_003520965.1 Candidatus Zixiibacteriota bacterium | reverse complement strand
ACAACGCCTGGCTGCAAGAGCTGCCTGATCCTCTGACCAAAATAACCTGGGATAACGCCGCCCTGATAAGCCCCGCAACGGCTAAAGTGATCCATCTCGCCAACGGTGACCTGGTTTATCTGCGCTATCGTGGCCAAGAGCTCAAATTGCCAATCTGGATCATGCCCGGTCAGGCTGATAATACAATCGTCTTGAATTTGGGATATGGCCGCAAAGCCTCAGGCCGTGTAGGGAACGATGTTGGATTCGATACCTATCAGCTCAGATCATCACAAGCCCTGAATTTTGATACCGGCCTGACTATTGAAAAAAGCGGAGACACCTATCCCTTGGCTACCACTCAGGAACAAGGCTCAATGGTTGGACGGCCTGTTATTCGCGAGGCAACCCTGGCCTATTACCGGGCGAATCCAGATTTCGCTCCGGAAATGGTGGAAACGGGCAACCTCAAATCACTCTGGGATGAACATAAATTCGATACCGGATATCAATGGGGCATGGCCATCGATACTAATCTCTGTATCGGTTGTGGCGCTTGCACTCTGGCTTGTCAGAGCGAGAACAATATCCCCGTTGTGGGGAAAGAACAGGTTGCCAAAAATCGTTGGATGCATTGGATCAGAGTCGACCGTTATTTCAAAGGTTCGCCCGAGAATCCCGAGATCGTCCATCAACCGGTTCCCTGTATGCATTGCGAAAACGCTCCCTGCGAGGAGGTTTGTCCGGTCAACGCTACAGTACATGATCACGAGGGATTAAACCTGCAAGTCTACAACCGCTGCATCGGGACCCGCTACTGTTCCAATAACTGCCCTTACAAAGTTCGTCGATTCAACTTTTTCAATTATACCAGCAAAACCCCTGAAACTGTCAAAATGCTGAATAATCCCAACGTCACCGTCCGCGGGCGGGGCGTAATGGAAAAATGCACTTATTGTCTTCAGAGAATCAAAAAAGGGGAAATCGCGGCCAAAGTTGAGAATCGTGAAATAAGCGACGGCGAAGTCGTTCCCGCCTGTGCCCAGGCTTGCCCAACTAATGCCATCATTTTCGGATTAATCTCTGATCCCCAGAGTAGTGTAGTTGAATCTAAAAAGCAAAACCGAAATTACGGAATGCTCGTCGAATATAACACCAGGCCCAGGACCACCTATCTGGCCCGTATACGCAACCCCCATCCCGATCTGGAAAAAGATGAGCCTGATTCGAAATCATAAACATCTGGATTAGCAGAGGTAAGAAATAGCCACAGAATCGACAGCATCTCTTAGTCTGATGGATCAGCCGCTGATTCGCGGCAATCCCGGCTTCCATGAGGTGACCGAGACGATCAGCCGCGTGGTCGAGATCAAGACTCCGCGCGCCTGGTATATTCTCATCAGTTTCACCGGGCTGATAGCTCTTCTCTTCGTGGCCTTTCTAATTCACCTCTTTTTCACCGGCATTGGAATTTGGGGAAATCAAGTCCCGGTGGGCTGGGCCTTCGATATAACCAACTTTGTCTTCTGGGTTGGTATCGGCCACGCCGGAACTCTGATCTCGGCCGTTCTATTTCTGCTTCGTCAGCGTTGGAGAACCTCGATCAATCGTTTCGCCGAGGCCATGACTATCTTTGCCATTATCAGCGCCGGTATCTGGCCCGCCATTCACGTGGGACGGCCCTGGTATCTTTTCTATGTTTTTCCGCTGCCCAATCAGATGAACATCTGGCCCGATTTTCGCAGCCCGCTTCTCTGGGACTTCTTCGCGGTAGGAACCTATTTTACCTGCTCCCTTCTTTTCTGGTATCTGGGCATGGTTCCCGATCTGGCTACCTTCAGATACAGAGCGAAGACAAAACTTAAGAAAATCATCTATGGCGCTCTCTCTTTAGGCTGGCGTGGAGGTAACCGTCAATGGCGCCATTACGAAGTTGCCTATTTGTTATTAGCTGGCATATCCACGCCGTTAGTGCTGTCGGTTCATAGCGTGGTCAGCACCGATTTCGCGGTCAGTGTCCTGCCCGGCTGGCACAGCACTATCTTCCCGCCCTATTTTGTGGCCGGAGCTATATTCTCAGGATTTGCCATGGTTATGACCCTGGCCATCATTGCCCGTAAAGCATTCGCTCTGGAAAATTATATTACCATCGATCATTTCGATAAAATGTGCAAGATCATCCTGGCTACCGGCCTTATTGTCAGCTACTCTTATATTGTTGAGATGTTCATGTCCTGGTACAGCGGAAATATATATGAGCGATTCACATTCATGAATCGAGCTTTCGGCCCTTACGCCTGGGCTTTTTGGATTATGATCAGTTGTAATGTTTTTGTGCCGCAGATTTTCTGGTTCAAAAAAGCACGCAACACGATTTGGGTGCTCTTTGTCGCTTCGATCCTCATCAATATTGGGATGTGGTTTGAGCGATTTGTTATTATCGTAACATCCCTTGCGCATGATTTTCTACCGTCAAGCTGGCATTATTACAAACCAACGATTTTCGATATCGGTATGCTCGTCGGTTCATTCGGCGTTTTTCTGACTCTCTTCCTCCTGTTCCTTCGCGTTCTGCCCATGATCGCTATGTCCGAGGTCAAGGCGATTTTGCCGCAAGCATCAACCCATCACCTCGATAGCGGTGGCATTAAATTCGAAACAGAGAAGATCGCAGGATAGCGCTATGGCGAAAGAAAAAGGCACTGTAATATTAGCCGAATTCGGAAGCCCCGCCGAGCTTCTCAAAGCTGCCAGTAAGCTTCGTGATGCCGGATATAAGAGCTTCGATTGCCATTCGCCATTCCCTATTCACGGTCTTAATCAGGCGATGGGTATCGGGCGCTCCAAGTTAGCTTTCTTCGCCGGTGTTGCCGCCGCAATAGGATTTACCATCGCTCTGGCCATGCAATACTGGATGTCGACAATTGATTATCCTCTCATCGTTTCCGGTAAGCCATTCAACAGCTATCCGGCTTATACTCCGGTGACTTTCGCGCTTACAGTTTTGCTGGCCGCCTTTGCCTCGTTTTTCGGAATGTTGTTTTTAAGCAAGCTGCCCCGTTTTAATCATCCTCTTTTCGAATCCGAAAAATTCGAGAAATTTTCCGACGACTCCTTTTTCATCAGCGTCGAATCAAACGATCCATTGTTCAATACCGAAAAAACATCCGCTCTTCTGAACGAGATCGGCGGCAAAAACCTGGAGGTTTTAGGAGAATGAAACGCGCCTTGTTCATTTCCCTCTGTTCGGCAGCGCTATTGAGTTGTGTTCGCGGCGTTCCATCCGATAAACCGCCCATTCACGTTATTCAGGATATGCACAAGCAACCTCGATATAATCCTCAATCGGAGAGCAACTTCTTTGCCGACGGCGCCACCATGCGAGAGCCTGTTCCGGGAACCGTGCCGCAGGGATGGCTCCCGGCGGATAGCATTTACTATTTCGGCAAAGACAGCCAGGGTAATCCTGTCGCCGTATCTCCTGTGCTCGTGACTCCAAAGCTTCTCTCGCGAGGAAAAGAGCGTTTCAATATCTACTGTTCCCCATGTCATAGCCGGTTGGGTGACGGCCAGGGGATTGTTGTCAAGCACGGCCTTAACCCGCCGCCGTCATTCCACTCCGATCGTATCCGGCAGTTCCCCGATGGCGAGTTCTTCGATGTCATCACCAACGGCGTCCACACCATGCCGTCCTATGGCGATCAGGTGCGTGTGGAAGATCGATGGGCGATCATCAGTTATATCCGCGCCTTACAGCTTAGCCAGAACGCACACTTGGAGGATGTTCCCCCCGAAATGCGCGGCAACCTAAAATGAGATCATGATGATAGATACGTTTAAGATAAAGGATGGCAGCCGCTTTGGAAATCGAGCTTTAATTATTGGGATAATTGGCCTGGCCTTAAGCTTGCTTGGCTTTTTTATCGATAGAAATCATTTTTTCTTCGCTTATCTGACAGCTTTTACTTTTTGGCTGACGGTCGCTCTAGGCGGTCTCTTTTTCGTAATGCTGCATCATCTGGTCAACGCTACCTGGAGCATTGTTCTGCGCCGTATCGCCGAAAATATCATGAGCATGATTCCCTTCCTGGCGATTTTTGTTATCCCCATCCTTTTCGGTATCGGCAATCTCTATCACTGGAGCCATGCTGATATATTAGCGGAGAATCCCGTATTGCGAGGGAAAGCGGTTTACCTTAACACTCCCTTTTTTATTATTAGAACCGTTCTATATTTTGCTGTCTGGATATTTTTGACCCGCGCCTTATACAAATTATCGATAGCTCAGGATAAGGAGCATGACGAAAACCGCACCATCCGCTTGCGTCGTATCAGCGCTCCCGGCATGGTTGCTTTCGCTTTTACATTTACCTTCGCTTCTTTCGATTGGCTGATGTCCCTTAACGCCGCCTGGTACTCAACCGCTTTTGGAGTATATATCTATTCGGGATCTGTCCTTTCCTGTCTGGCTTTTCTCACGCTGACAGTAATTTATCTCCAACGTCGCGGTTACTTGAAAGATATCATCACTCCTGAGCATTATCATGATTTAGGCAAGCTCCTGTTCACTTTCGTTGTTTTCTGGGCGTATATCGCTTTTGCCCAATATTTTCTGATCTGGTACGGGAATATTCCCGAGGAAACTCAGTTGTATCATGCGCGCTGGGGTGGATGGTGGAACGTGGCCTCGCTGCTGATCGTTTTCGGCCATTTCGTCTTTCCATTCATAATCCTAATTACTCGCAGCGCCAAACGCAGCCTGCCCATGATGACCTTTATGGGCTTCTGGCTTCTTCTCATGCACTGGGTGGATCTCTATTGGGTCATCAGGCCCGGCCATGCCGAACATGCCTTGCAATCCGTTTGGATCGATCTGGCTACTATGGTCGGGATCGGTGGTCTGTTCCTCTGGTATTTCTGGCGACGATTAAGCTCCGAACCATTGATACCGGTTACTGACCCCCGTCTCAAAGCCTCAATCGGTTTGCAAAGCGATTAGAGATATTTATGGATATACCTGAGAGCAAACATCAATCTGAACCGGGATACGAAAAGCGCGATCTTAATGTGCGCCTCATCGTTCTTGTCGCCTTGATCGCCCTGATTCTATTGGCGGCGTCCGTCTATGTTGTTGACGAGTTTTTTCAGATCAGCAAAGAAGAGCAAGTTGAAAAAGTTGTTTTACAACCCGTTTCGGCTCAGCTTCGTGAGTTGCGCAGCCATGAGGATGAGGTTCTGAGCGCTTATAAAGTTATAGATGCTGCCAATGGTATCTATCAAATCCCCATCGATCGGGCGATGGAGATATTGGCGAATCGGGCCTATCAAAACAGCACGACGGGGAACCGAAAAGCGCGTTAGGAAGTCATTTACTGTGCTGTCGGGTCGCCTGACCCGACACCTAAGCGGTCAAAATGCGAGATTGCAGATGAATAATAACAAGAATAGAATCACCCGCACTATTGTTTTATTAATGATTTCTTTTCTATTTCTATGGTCTGGTTCGCCTCTCAAAGCCCAGCTTATTCAGCCTCTGCCACCCGCAGAGTTAAAAGCGGTCGATGTCACCGAGCATTTAGGTGAGAAAATTCCTTTCGACCTTACATTTACCAACGATGCCGGCGAGAAGGTCAAACTCGGCGACTATTTCAAACCGGGCCGGCCGGTGATTCTGGTTCTCGCCTATTATGAATGCCCCATGCTTTGCACTTTGGTCCTCAATGGTGTGGCCGATGGCTTGCACGATCTCGATTGGACCCCCGGTGATAAATTCCAGGTCCTGACAATCAGCATCGACTCCACCGAAACCGCACAGTTAGCTCATGCCAAGCGCGAGAATCTTCTGCCGGTTGTTGGCAAACCCGGCAGCGAGGACGGCTGGCGCTTTTTTGTAGGCGATGGCCCCGATATCCGTTCCCTGGCCCAAAGTGTTGGGTTCCAATACTACTATGATCCTCAACTCAAGCAATTTGCGCATCCGGCAGTGGCTATGATCTTATCGGGCGATGGCCGCATCTCGCGTTATCTCTACGGAATCGAATTCAAAAAACAGGATCTTAAGCTGGCGCTGTTGGAGGCCTCCGAGGGGAAAATCGGCACCACCATCGATCGTATCATCCTGTTCTGTTATCATTATAACCCCGAGGCCAAAGGGTATGTCCTCTTTGCCACGAATCTAATGAAGCTTGCCGGAATACTAACAGTTATCGCGATTGCCCTCCTCCTCTTGGTTCTTTGGAAACGAGAGCGGCATAACAAAACCGATAACGTTGTTGCGAGTTGATATATTGCCGGAGATAGCCCATGGATAGTATCGGAACATTATTGCTGCCGCCTCAGAGCTCAACAGTTGCCTCTCAAGTTGACTCGCTCTTCTATTTCATCCTGGGGATCAGCATTTTCTTTTTTGTTCTCGTGATCGGCGCGGCCACAATTTTCGTCTTGAAATATAAACGGCGCCAGGCTACCGGCCCCACGCCGCAAATAGATCACAACACCACTCTTGAGATTCTCTGGACAGGCATCCCCATCATCATCGTGATCATTATTTTCATCTTTGGTTTCAAGGTTTATTTGGTGCAAAGTATCACCCCAAAAGATGCATTGGAAATTCGGCTGACCGCCCAACGTTGGATGTGGACTTTCACTTATCCCAACGGGGCCAATAGCGCCAGCGAGCTTGTCGTGCCTGCCGGTAAACCTATCCGTCTGCTCATGTCCTCCACCGACGTCATCCACAGTTTCTTCGTGCCCGATTTCCGCGTTAAGCAGGATGTCCTCCCCAACCGTTATACTACCGTTTGGTTCGAGGCTCCCGATCCCGGAGAGCATCTTATCGAGTGCGCCGAGTATTGTGGCCGGGGACATTCGCAGATGAGCGGTAAAGTGCGTGTTCTCTCCGAATCTGATTATGCCAAATGGTTAGACAGCAGTGCCGTCAGCCCGGCCGCAGGCATATCACCGGAGAAATATGGCGAATCGCTGTATCGCTCCAAAGGATGCTTTAGTTGCCATTCTACCGATGGCATCCCCAGTGTCGGCCCCACCTTCAAAGGCGCTTACGGCAGTACTGTTCAGCTTGAGGGGGGAGGGCAGGCCAAAGTCGATGAAAACTATATCAGAGAATCAATCCTCGAACCGCAGGCGAAAGTGGTTCGTGCCTTTCCGCCGGTTATGCCTACCTTTCAGGGAGTGTTGAAAGATAACGATATCGATGCCCTTATCGCCTACATTAAATCGCTGTCTACCCCGAACGAAGAAAGCAAAGAGGGAGAAAAAAGGTGAATA
>DOTU01000274.1:1937-2626 GCA_003520965.1 Candidatus Zixiibacteriota bacterium | reverse complement strand
ACGCTCGATCATAAGCGTATCGGGGTAATGTATCTGATCGGTATCACCACCGCATTTCTCCTTGGCGGCATCTTCGCGGTTTTGATACGAATTGAGCTGCTCCACCCGGCGGGCGGTGGCATCATGGGACCGCAGACATACAACCAGATGTTTACTCTGCACGGGGCGATCATGATTTTCCTGTTCATCATCCCCGGCATTCCTGTTTCGTTGGGGAATTTCGTTTTGCCTCTGATGCTGGGGGCAAAGGATGTAGCTTTCCCCAGGTTGAATCTGGCCAGCTGGTATATCTATGTGATCGGGGCAATCATGGCGCTTGTGGCTATCTTCCGTGGCTCGATTGACACCGGCTGGACATTTTACACTCCCTACAGCACTACTACCGGTGGCGCCGTCGTTTCCATGACCGTCGCCGTTTTTGTTCTTGGGTTCTCATCGATCTTCACCGGCTTAAATTTTATCGTAACCATTCATAAATTACGAGCCCCCGGATTGGTTTGGTATAAGCTGCCGCTTTTTGTCTGGTCTCTTTATGCCACCGCCATAATCCAAATCATCGCCACTCCGGTTTTGGGGATTACCCTTATCCTGTTGGCTTTGGAAAAGATCGTTGGATTGGGAATATTCGATCCCGCCTTGGGAGGCGATCCGGTCCTCTTCCAGCATTTCTTCTGGTTCTACTCGCATCC
>DOTU01000274.1:0-1710 GCA_003520965.1 Candidatus Zixiibacteriota bacterium | reverse complement strand
TTCCAGCATTTCTTCTGGTTCTACTCTCATCCGGCTGTTTATATCATGATCCTGCCGGCTATGGGCATAATGAGCGAACTCATTCCGGTTTTCTCGCATAAGAAAATATTTGGTTATAAAGCCATCGCTTATTCGAGTTTTGGAATCGCTTTCATCAGCTTTTTAGTTTGGGGTCATCACATGTTTGTCAGCGGGCAGTCGCCGATAGCCTCTCTGATATTTTCATTTTTGACTTTCATGGTGGCCATACCTTCGGGGATAAAAGTATTCAACTGGGTCAGCACGATGTATAAGGGATCTATCAGCCTTGAAGCTCCGATGCTTTATGCGCTCTCGTTTCTATTTCTCTTCACTATTGGAGGATTAACGGGATTATTCCTGGGGGCTTTAGCCACCGATGTTCATCTCACCGATACTTATTTCGTGGTCGCCCATTTTCATTATGTCATGGTGGGCGGTACAGTCATGGCTTTTTTGGGAGGTTTGCATTACTGGTGGCCCAAGATGTTCGGTAAGATGTATAACATTTTTTGGGCGCGGATTGCCGCCGTGTTGATCTTCGTCGGTTTTAACGTTACCTTTATGAGCCAGTTTATCATGGGCTCAAGGGGGATGCCGCGCCGCTACTACAGTTACCCGGCCCAATATCAGCCGATGCACTACTACTCCACTGTCGGGTCATGGGTATTGACAGCCGGCTTTATCATCATGGCGATTTATCTGATTCGTTCGCTGTTCAACGGACGAGCCGCCGGTGATAATCCCTGGGGCGCTTTGACATTTGAGTGGACTACTTCATCGCCTCCACCGACAGAGAATTTTAAGGATAATCCAGTCTTGACACATGGTCCCTATGATTTCGATACCATTGATGTCAAGCCGACATTTAACCCGCGGGAAACCTAAGTGAATCAACTCGACACAGATCACACCAACCTGGCTCATCATTTCAGCGACATCGAACAGCAACATGATGCCGCCAAGTTCGGGATGTGGATATTTATCTTGAGCGAGCTGCTCCTGTTTGGCGGCTTATTCGTGGCTTATACTGTTTTTCGGGTATTGAATCCGGAAATGTTCTACAACGCCCATAAGGCTTTGAATATCACGCTGGGGACAGTTAATACGGTTATCCTCATCACCAGCTCGCTGACTATTGCCTTAGCAATTCATTTTATGCAATTGGGACAGAAATCGAAAACGCTAATTTTGCTTTACTGTACCTTAGTTTTGGCCGCAGCATTTTTGGTCATCAAATTTTTCGAATACAGTCATAAATTCGAATTGGGACAGCTCCCTGGGAAATTTTATACTTACACCGGAATTCAGGGAAATAACCCCCATATATTTTTCTCTATCTATTTTGTGATGACCGGGCTTCACGCTCTGCATATTATCGGAGGGATGATTGTAATCAGCTTGATGATTTATAAGACATCAAAGAATTTATTCTCAAGCGCCTATTATACGCCGTTGGAACTGACCGGACTTTACTGGCATTTAGTCGATATCATCTGGATCTTTTTATTCCCACTGCTTTACCTGATAGGATGAGCGCCGCTATGAATAATAACGCAAAAACGGATAACGGCCATATAACTCCTCTGAAAGTATATCTATTAATAGGTGCGATGCTGCTCATCCTGACCGCTTTAACGGTGAAAGTATCGACCATCCATCTGGGCCCCTGGAACGCAATCGTGGCGCTGG
>DOTU01000213.1 GCA_003520965.1 Candidatus Zixiibacteriota bacterium | reverse complement strand
TTCCGAACGAGGTCATTTGACCGAGTGAGAAACCCGACAAATTCCTATGAACATACAAAATGTACCTTTTAGCATAACCGATTGGAATCAAATCCCTCCAACGGAACATAAGGGCGAGAGCGGCACCTCATACTGGCGGACAGTTGAAGCGGAAAATATTCGCCTGCGTATGGTTGAATATATGCCGGGATTTATATCCGATCATTATTGTTCGCGCGGTCACATACTGCTTGTCCTTGAAGGCGTACTCCATATTAAGCTTAAAGACGGGAACGAGTTTCGATTGACATCGGGGAAAAGCTTCCACGTAGGGGATAACGAAGCTAATCCGCATTTAGTATCTACCGCAAGCGGCGCAAAAGTATTTATAGTAGATTAATCCGTCAAAAAAAATAATTTTATAGACTTGTAGCGCAGGTTCCCGCCTCCAGCGGGTAAACCCTGGGATCTGCGGTTTTGTTAGAAGATTCGTGTCATCTAACGCGTGCCATCAGGTCGTAGGGTTTGGCGGAATTTTCTGTTTTTCCTTGACACCCTAAATCCAATCTTCTATAATAAAAACGCTTACTTTGATTCGCTAGTTCCGTGTCGAATGATTTTAAAATTCATGGTCGAATTAATTTGCATTTTGGTAACATCATGCGAAGGGAGATTACGTGCGGATCCTAAATGATTACTTTTCAAAACCTAAAATAGTATTTACTTTTTTATTAGCAATAATTCCGTTACTGCTAGTACAATGTAATTGTCACGATTGCCCAAATTGCCCCAACAAACAAGAGATTACATTATTAGACGAGCCTTTTGATACGCTTTCCAATTGGACTTATGCCGTTGATAGTAATCCGGGCGCCTTATTCAATGTCAATAATAGTTTTCTTTCTGTCGCAAACTTCGGTACTCAACAAAGTCAATTTTATGGCCCAATTGCAACTAAAAGCCTTAGCGATTCAATCGATGGCGATTGTTTTGATTTAAGGGCTTATCTAAAATCCAACGATGGTGATATGAGCAAGAGAGGGGAGATTCATATAACGCTTACTGATGCGGATAATGTACCGATTGTCGGTATTTATTGGTATCATTACTATTCAAATCTAAATAATTCATATCTCGGACTCTATTACGAAGGTGAAAAAGTGGGAATGCATGGGGAGCAGACCATATCCGGCATAGTTACATTAAGCTGTTCGAGGGGACACTTGAATCTGAATTATAATGGACTCGATTTGGATACCATGACTATTAACATGCCAAGAATACCCACAAAAGTTCGGGTGGAAATCCTAAAGTGGGGCAACCTGGCTGCACGCGATATGCAAATCGATTGGATAAAAGTTACAAAATCATATTGCCAATAAGCTGCTTGGTAAAAACCCTGGGATATAATTATCCAAAAAAGGAGAATGTCATGCGGAATTTAAATAAATGTTCAAATACTTTTAAGCTGAAAATCACTCCCATACAAATATTAATTAAAATGCTAATAATGGCGTTTTGCTCTATTGTAATACTTGGTAGTTCCTGTCCTCCTTGTGATTGCCCAGACTGCCCCAATCCGAATCCAATTGTCCCGGATTCCACAGGGGTTACATTATTTAATGACCATTTTGGGGATTATACAGGATGGACTTATACCACGGACAATAATCCTGGTGCTTCTTTCGGTACAAGCAATAGCTTAATATCAGTTGCAAACTTTGGAGACCAACAAAGTGGATTCTATGGACCAATTGCGGTAAAGACTCTTGACCAACCTATAAATATAAACGCAGATGACTTTGCGCTAAGCGCTTACATAATAGCCAACGATGGCGATATGAACAAGAGGGGGGAGATTCATATAACGATTGCTGATGCAGATAATGTGCCGATTGTCGGCATTTATTGGTATCACTACTACTCAAATCTAAACAATTCTTATCTTGGCCTCTATTCCGAAGGCGAAATTGTGGGAATGCATGGAGCACAGACGATCTTTGGTAAGGTAACTTTAAAGAAATCATTGGGACAATTGAGCTTGCATTTCAACGACGGTCCGCAATTGGTTACTACGACGATCAATACTACAAGAATTGCGACAAAGGTAAGATTAGAAATTCTGAAGTATGATAATCGAACAGCTCGCGATATGCAGATTGATTGGATAAGGGTTACAACACCATAATTCAGGTATTACCTTGCAAGGGCATACAAACTTTCCCGCCCAACGCTTGCCCCAACACCACACCGCCCCCCTTGCAAGAACTTCTGAAGCCTTAAAATTATTATTCATAAGATTGTGTATGAGGCCGAGCAATTTCCTTTCTCTATTTTGTAGGTGCGTCCACAGGATCTAAGGATATTGCAATACGCCCCTACACCAAAAATCAAATAATGGATATGTAAACTACATTTGAATATTAAAGGTGGAGGGTGCGGAGACCCTCCACCACTTACAACTTTGAATATCATTCATCACCTGTTATATTCCCGTTATGGCAACAGTAATCCGCAATTTGTACAAGGCGGTTGGGCTGTTCAGCTGCCATCACCCCGCCCACAAGCAGTTCGGTTACGAGGTTTCACCGTACCATATCTTCTGTATCAAACGCTGCCACGGCAAGGGTTGCGTGGAATTCCTCTGGCGCTGCCACACGTTCGAGAAGGGCCAGGCCTGCCCGCGCGGTTTCCAGCATGTGGGCCGAGGCTGTTTCTCCTGCAAACAATATCACGAAATCAAAGAAAACTATTTAGCCGAATCCACGCTTGACAAAGCCGAGTTGGCTGAATTTATCGACGCTCTGCGCGAATACCAGGGCTGGCTGGAATCTATGGACGGCCGCCTGATCGAGTTTGCCGGCGATGTCGATTCGGTCACCCCGCATCTGGAAATGCATATCGAACCGGAAGGGCGCTCGGTTGAGATGGACGGTTTCTACGTGACATTCGATAGCGGCCATATCGACCGCGACCTGTTTGACGACCGTCTCTATCTCAAACTCTCCGGCAACCAACTGGAGCGTCTCGCAATTGCGCCCGGCGATCATCTCGAGTGCAAAGCCTATTTCACCGAGTCGCGCGGGCGAATTATTCTGCGAAAACCGAAGCAGATTGAAATCACACACAACGGCGGCAAGTTGAAACTCAGCGTCTCCCGCGCCCTGGTGGGCCGCGCCACGGGCAAGATTATCAGTGGGCCGGTCGAGCCGTGCAAAGGATGTTCATATATTTCGCTGGTCGATATCACCGACAATCGCCGTCAACATGCCGCTATCTACCGCCGCTTCTACTGCCTGCGGGGTGTCGACGACGCAGAAAACTGCCCGGTCAGGCTGGCCAGGCTGGTGGCAACGGATCAATCTATTTAATATCAAAATAATCTCATAATTTAATAGCCGGGGCTTTCCAGCCCCGGATTAATCTTATGCGGGACTGCAAGTCCCGCCTATTAAATATTAAAAATATAAGGATTAAATGTGCCGTCAGGTGGCCTCACCTGACGGCATTTGTTCATTGTGCTGTCAGGTCCGGCGACCTGACAGCACATAGTTGGCGACGATATCAGCGCTTGCGCGCTTGACAACACCAGCGGGGCGTGATACCTTTGCGCTATGAGAAAAACATCCTCCTTTGCTATCTGCCTTATCCTATTGTCGGCTTTTATCGTGCAACAGGCAGCTGCACAGTTGATACATATCCCCAGCAATGATCCCCTGTCAGACCAGATCGAAGAACTGCAAGTTCGCGGTTATCTCAGCACGCTCAGCCAAACCGAACGGCCGTGGTTGGTATCGGATGTAGTCAGCGCCATTGAGAAAGATTCGTCAACGTTTGATCCCACAAGCAAAGCAATCGCGTTATCGATACTGAAAAGATTAAAGCCGCCCCAAAAACTTGAGTCTGAAAATCTCTCTGCTGGAATGAATGGCGGCATTGGCCTGCGCGCCCTCTC
>DOTU01000115.1:1869-6396 GCA_003520965.1 Candidatus Zixiibacteriota bacterium | reverse complement strand
TCTATCAGGATAAGTCGTTCACCTTTATTACCAAGACACCACCGGCGGCAGTGCTTCTGAAGAAGGCGGCCAAGCTCGAAAAAGGCTCCGCCGAGCCCAATAGAAACAAGGTTGGTATGGTAACCCGCTCTCAAGTCAAAGAGATCGCCAAGCTGAAAATGCCTGACCTCAACGCCATGGATATCGATATGGCCGAGAGCATGGTGGCTGGCACAGCCCGCAGCATGGGCATTGATGTCATAGAAGGATAAGGCTCAACAGGATGTGGCGGAAACCTATATCCTGTCAGGAGCTTAAGAGGGAATCGTCAGTATTGTTTTATACTAATATGCGGGTCGTTATGGGGAGACCCCGGGAGTAAGGAGTTTATGAAACGAGGAAAAAACTACAAGCAAGCCGCAAGCAAGCTTGAGCAGGGCAAAACCTATACCCTGGGTGATGCTGTAAAACTGCTAAGGCAGATGCCGCGCGCTAAATTCGATGAGACACTCGAGGCGGCCGTGCGTTTGGGAGTCGATCCCAAGAAGGCCGATCAGATGGTTCGTGGCACAACCGTGCTTCCGCACGGAACCGGCAAAACCATCAAAGTATTGGTGTTAACTAAAGGCGAGAAAGCCAAGGAAGCCCAGGATGCCGGAGCCGATATGGTCGGCGCCGAAGATTATGTTGAGAAGATCCAGGGCGGCTGGGCCGATGTTGATGTCATTATCGCCACCCCCGATATGATGGGGCAGGTTGGTAAGCTGGGCAAAATCTTAGGTCCGAAAAAGCTTATGCCTAACCCCAAATCGGGTACGGTTACTATGGATATCGCCAAGGCAATCAAGGCGGTTAAAGCAGGAAAAATTGAATATCGCGTCGATAAGACTGGCAATGTTCAGGCCGGGCTGGGCAAAGTCTCATTTTCCGATGAAGCGCTTGTGGAGAACGCTAAAACCTTTTTCTCGGCTATCATGAAAGCCAAGCCATCGACAGCCAAGGGCACCTATCTGCGAAGCGCGACGCTTTGCACCACTATGAGCCCCGGTATTAAACTGGATATCAACGAAATAACCGCGTTGGGCAAATAAAGGCAGGATTAAATTGGATAAGAAACAAAAAGAACAGGAATTGGCCAGCCTGAAAGAGAAGATGGCGAAAGCCAATCAGATCATGATTGCCGATCATACCGGAATCAATGTGGCCGACTTGACCCTTCTGCGGCGTAAACTTCGTGAAGCTAAAAGCGAGTTTCGGGTAACCAAAAACACGCTACTTAAGCTTGCCATCAAAGATAGCGATCTCAAAGTACTCGATGAGCATTTTACCGGACCAACGGCAATTATCTTTGGATATGACGACCCAACAGTGCCGGCCAAAATCATATATGATTCGATTAAGGAGAAAGAGAAGCCCCGTTTTAAGGCCTACTACTCCAACGGTAAAGTTTATGGCATTGATACCTTAAAGAAGATCGCCGAGCTTCCGCCTAAGCAGGTTGTACAGGCGATATTAATCGGCACTCTCCAGGGGCCAATTGTACAGTTTATCATGGTTCTGGAAGCAGCCAGCAGGGAGTTTATCGGTACCTTAGACGCCCTGGCTAAGAAAAAAGCTGAATAAACATCGGTCGCGGCCGGAGCTTCTAAACCGTCTTGGGAAGGACGGTTTCTGGCATGGGATCGAAATTGTGATATTTGAAACAAATAAACATTCCCGGCACTTACCGGGACCAAACGAGGTAATACAAGATGAGTGACAAGGTTCAACAAGCATTTGATATCATCAAAGAGATGACTGTGGTCGAGCTTTCCGACCTTTCAAAGAAGATGCAGGACGAATTTGGTGTTTCCCCAGCCGCAGCTGCTCCTGTAATGATGGCTGGCGGAGCCGCTGGCGGAGCTGCCGCTCCAGCCGAGGAAAAGACGGAGTTTGACGTTGTGCTGGAAAACGCCGGCGCCAAGAAAATTCAGGTCATTAAAGTCGTTCGCGAACTCACCAACCTGGGCCTAAAGGAAGCCAAAGATTTGGTTGAAGGCGCTCCTAAGTCCGTAAAAGAGGGTGTAACCCGCGAGGAGGCGGAAGCCGCCAAAGCCAAGTTGGAAGAGGCTGGAGCGACTATTATACTTAAGTAAGGTCAACCCCTTAAGGGGTTCATATATTTTATAAACAGTGGGGATACCCATTCCCATAGGAGGTTTTTTTGAGACCATCTGCGAGGGTCGAACGTCATAGCTTTTCTAAGTTGAAAGAAACGGTCGAGATGCCCAATCTTCTCGACGTTCAGATTTCATCCTATGAGAGCTTTTTACAGCGTGATGTGCCTCCGGAAAAAAGAGAGAATACCGGACTTCAATCGGTTTTCACATCAATCTTTCCGATTACCGATGTCCACGAGCTTTTTTCGCTGGAATTCGTGAAATACTCGCTTGGCGAGCCTCGCTATAGTATTCGCGAGTGCCGGGAGCGGAATATGACTTTTGGGGCGCCGCTTAAAGCCACTCTTAGACTTGTGGTTAGAGAAGCTGGGGCAGACGGTAAAGAAAAGGTCGTTAAAGACATTATCGAGAGGGACGTTTTCTTAGGGGAGTTTCCTCTTCTTTCCGAAAACGGAACTTTCATCATTAACGGTGCGGAACGGGTAATTGTCAGTCAATTGCACCGCTCTCCGGGCGTCTTTTTCGACGAGGAAATCCATCCTAACGGCAAGAAGCTTTTTTCCGCCAGAATTATTCCTTACCGCGGTTCGTGGGTTGAGTTCACGCTCGATGTCAATGACATCATGTTCGTGCATATCGATTCGCGCCGTAAGCTTGCGGCAACCACTCTTTTGAGAGCGTTAGGCTATTCTACCAACGAAGACCTCCTCAAGACTTTCTACAAATGCGTTACAGAATCGATCTCGCCCAAGAAGGGAACCAGGCTGATCGGCGCCATAGCTGCCCAGAACGTGGTAGATTCTTCAACCGGCGAAGTTATTGTAACAGCCAATTCCGAAATTACCGATGAGATTTTCAAAAAGCTTTTGGATCTCAAAATTGGCAAGATAGACATATTAGAAGTAGATTTTACCATCGACGCTGGTATCATCCGCAATACTATCGATAAAGACAGCACCAGTTCCTTCGAAGAAGCTCTCTTTAAGATCTATGCCCTTATCAGGCCGGGCGATTCCCCGACTGTGGAATTAGCCAAAGATCTTTTGGAAAAACTTTTCTTTAATCCCAAACGTTACGACCTCGGCGAGGTTGGCCGCTATATGATAAATCAGCGGCTTGAGCTCGATGTTCCTCTCGAGGAAACTGTTCTGAACAGAAAAGACTTCCTGGCGATTATCAGATACTTGATTAATCTGAGGAATGGTTTTGGCGATGTTGACGATATCGATCACCTGGGAAATCGTCGAGCACGCTCGGTTGGCGAGCTTTTGGCCAATCAGTTTTCGGTGGGCCTTTCGCGTATGGCTCGTACCATTCGGGAGCGGATGAGCTTAAAAGACCAGGAGCAGGTATCGCCCCACGACCTGGTTAACGCCAGAACCGTTTCAGCGGTGATCGACAGCTTCTTCGGTTCTTCCCAGTTATCGCAATTCATGGATCAGACTAACCCCCTGGCCGAATTGACTCATAAGCGTCGTATGTCGGCCCTGGGCCCGGGCGGTTTGACCAGAGAGCGTGCCGGTTTTAAGGTACGCGACGTGCATCATACCCATTACGGACGAATCTGCCCGATTGAGACCCCTGAGGGTCCCAACATCGGTCTTATCGCGTCACTTTCATGCTATGCCCGGATAAACAAATACGGATTTATGGAAACCCCTTACAGGGTCGTAAAAAATGGCAAAGTGACCGATGAGGTCGATTTCCTTACCGCTGACAAGGAGGATAAATTTCTGGTAGCTCAGGCTAATGAGCCGCTGGATGATCACAGTCGTTTTTCCAATAACCTGGTTAAGGCCAGGGCTAAGGGTGACTTTATCGTGGTCAAGCCGGAGGAGATAAATTATATGGATGTCTCCCCTAAGCAGCTTGTCTCGGTGGCGGCGGCCTTGATTCCATTTTTAGAGCATGATGACGCTAATAGAGCGCTTATGGGTTCCAACATGCAAAGGCAGGCTGTGCCTGTTTTGAAAACCGAAGCCCCAATTATTGGCACTGGCATGGAGCGCAAAGCTGCTGTCGATGCTGGAGCGGTAATTGTCGCCAAACGTCCCGGTACAATTGAGTATGTCGATGCCGAGAAAATCGTTATTCGGCCCACTCGTCGTGGCAAAGAGAAAATGATGGAACTGGTGGAGTTCGACGAGTACGAATTTACCAAGTTCAAACGCTCAAACCAGGATACCTGTATCAACCAGCGGCCAATTGTCAATATGGGCGATAAGGTTGAGACCGGTGATCCGATTGCCGATGGACCGGGAACAAACCTGGGCGAACTGGCCCTGGGTGCCAATGTTCTCGTAGGCTTCATGCCTTGGAGAGGATATAATTTCGAGGACGCTATTATCGTCTCCGAGCGCTTGGTTGCTGATGACGTTTTTACTTCGAT
>DOTU01000115.1:0-1550 GCA_003520965.1 Candidatus Zixiibacteriota bacterium | reverse complement strand
GAGAAATCCCGAATGTCTCCGAAGAAGCTTTGATGAATCTCGATGAGCGCGGGATTGTTCGTACCGGCGCTGAGGTTGAAGCCGGAGATATACTGGTTGGTAAGGTTACTCCAAAAGGCGAAACCGAACTTTCGCCGGAAGAGCGACTTCTTAGAGCTATTTTCGGAGAGAAAGCCGGTGATGTTCGCGATGCATCCCTTAAGGCTCCCCCGGGAATGAAGGGTATTATTATTGATACTAAGGTCTTCTCGCGCAAGGAGCGCTCTGAATCCGCTAAAAAACAGGAGCGCACCGAGACTGCCAAGACCAAGAAGAGCTTTGCCAAGCAGATCGAATACGTGGTAGGCATGCGAAACCGAAATCTCGGCCAACTCCTTGAGGGCCAGACCGCGCGTACCGTGAAAGATGAAAACGGCGAAGTGGTTATAAAAGCCGGAACCAAGTATAAACTCGAAACTTTCGATGATATCCATGCCCAGGATTTACTGGCCGATAACGGATTCACCAGCGAAGATAAGCTAAACCAAAGGGTCGAACAGCTTTTGGAGCAGGCCCGTGCGCTCATCCAGAAGAAACAGGCCCAACTCGAGATAGAACTTGAGAAGATCATTCGCGGGGCGGAGCTTCCTCCCGGTGTAGTGCAATTGGTGAAGGTCTCAATTGCCACCAAGAGAGTTCTGTCGGTGGGAGATAAGATGGCCGGCCGTCACGGGAACAAAGGTGTCGTGGCCAAAGTTGTCCCTATTGAGGATATGCCCTATTTACCTGATGGTACTCAGCTTGATATCATCCTGAATCCGCTGGGCGTGCCTTCTCGAATGAACGTCGGACAAATTCTGGAAACGCATCTTGGTTGGGCGGCTAAGCTTCTCGGTATGTATGTAGCTACACCGGTTTTCGATGGTGCTACACTCGCGGAGATCAAAGGATGGCTTAAAAAGGCCAATCTGCCTGAAAGCGGAAAAACAGTATTATATGATGGTCGAACCGGCGACAAACTAGATAACGAGGTTACAGTCGGTTATATGTATATGATGAAGTTGTCGCATTTAGTTGATGACAAGATTCATGCCCGTTCAATCGGACCTTATTCTCTTGTTACTCAGCAGCCATTGGGCGGAAAAGCCCAGTTCGGCGGCCAGAGATTCGGCGAGATGGAGGTCTGGGCGCTTGAGGCTTATGGTGCGGCTTACACTTTACAAGAGATGCTGACCGTGAAATCGGACGACGTATCCGGCAGATCGCGCATCTACGAGGCCATTGTCAAAGGGGAAAACCCTCCGGAACCAGGCATTCCGGAGTCGTTTAACGTGCTTATCAAGGAACTACAATCCCTTAGTTTGGATGTTGAACTTATTGAAAAGTAATTAACAGTTCCCTGTGGAACTTTTAGATAAGGAGACTTTCGTGGTCGATCCTTTTGCAAAAAACCAACGGAAACCTTCGGATTTTCAGGCGATGAGAATAAAAATCGCTTCTCCGGAGGTTATAAGGTCTTGGTCTTATGGCGAGGTTACCAAACCGGAAACGATAAACTATCGCAGTTTTAA
>DOTU01000335.1:3320-6047 GCA_003520965.1 Candidatus Zixiibacteriota bacterium | reverse complement strand
GATAAAAGAAAGTCAGCCAAAAATTAATCTTCTCGCTTTTCAATTGCCGGGCAATAGACCAGGCCGCCCATAGATAAATTAAACCGGCCAGATGCGAAACCAGTTCGTAGCAGAACGTTGAACTGAGACTAAGCGGTAGACATATATATTTGTAAATCGCGTAGTGGATAATATAATCAAGTGGCTCCGCCGCCGAGGTGTTCAGGAGTCTGTCTAGATGCTTATCTCCTAATTCGCCAATTCGCAGGAAGCTGTCGCCAAGCAGCTTTGTCCGATCCCGTAGCAGCCAGAAAATGATAAGTGCAAATATCCCCGTCAAGGCCAGCCTCAACCACTGGGGAACCTGTTTCCACCAAATTGAAATACCTGATTTAATATTAATGAGCGCCGTGATGCGAATTTTGCCAAAAATAAGAATAGATAATATAATTAAAACAGCGATATAGATTAATGACCAGATAGCCGGAAAATATGATAGGTGGTCGATTCCCCATAACCGTTGAGGGTGGAAAATGGGGGCAGCCAACCAGAGTATTACTGTGATCAATACCCCGATATAAGGAATTATATACGGATATTTAGTTGAGTCGCTATTCATCAGGTTAATTCCTGATCAATGCGGACGGTTGCAAGTAAATTATCACAATGATATTTAAATCAAATAGCCACAAAATGGCAACAGGAATCGGGGTTGATAAAACCGGTCTGAATAAATTAATTCGGCCCAATAATTATTCGGCTACGGGTATCGATGGAATTTGACGAGAAACTTCTGGCACTGATTCGTTGGCCCCTGTTATTGGAAGATAAACAGCGAAAATGGTCTTCCACTCCGGTGATGAATCGAGCTCAATCCGCCCCCCCAGGCAGTCGACGATGCGGGCCACTATGGGTAGCCCCAGGCCTGTACCATCATCTTTGGTGGAGAAGAATGGATCAAATATCTTTTCCTTAATTTCGGGAGTAATACCGGGGCCGTTGTCGGCAACCTCCAGGCGCACCATTTGGGAGCCGTCATGCGCAGGCATGCTATTTGTCGCAATATGTATCTCTCCGCCGTCGTCATTCAGAGCCTGCGAAGCATTTATAACCAGATTCCATAGAATCTGCTTTATTTGGTCTTCGCTTCCCGAAACCATGATATTAGGCCAGTGAATATCATGCGTAATCCGAATTGCTTTTCCGGATTGCTGGTGAGTTGAAAAAAGAGATACTACTTCGAGAATAGCCGATGAAAAATTACATTTGCCGGATGATACTCGGCTGACCCGGGCAAAATTCAAAAAGTCGGTCAGGATGGTATTAAGTCTCGATGATTCTTTTAGAATTAGTTCCAGCAGACGCAGATCATCGCCATCTGTTAAGTGGAGATCGTCTTTAAGAACCTCAACTGAGCCGGAAATAGATGCCAGCGGATTTCGAATCTCATGCGCGATTCCGGCGGCCAAACGGCCAACCGCAGCCAGCCTATCTGATGCTCGTAGACGTGTTTCCAGCTTTTTGACCTCGGTTAAATCCTGGAATATGGCGATCACTCCACGGGAGTGTCCGGCTTCATCAGGCAGTATCGATGATGTTAGCCCTATCGGCAGAATTCCCTTTTGCGGGTGCCGGATATTTATCTCTGCGCGAATTTCTGACTGCCCGCTACTGAGCGCTGTTAATATTTTTTGGGAAAATTCGAGTAATCCCGGATGAAAGATATCCTCTATAAAATTGCCCTTGGCAGAATTATGATCTACTGCCAGTATTTCGCTGGCGGCCTGGTTAAAATAAATGATTCGGCCAGAGGCATCTATGGTCATTAGACCCGAATGCATCTGTTCCAAAATCTCGTCAGTCTCCAGACGGACCTTACTTAACTCTCTGGATGCTATAAACAAATTTTCGGCTAGATAGCCTGAGATAAAGGCACAGAAATAAAAAAGGCATAAATGTAAAAATACAGTGTAGAAAGCTTCGTCCGATGATATCCCCATTCCGGCCAGTCTGGCCGGTTCGATGAGTCCCTCGTAAAGCATGGAAAGATTGAAAAATATCGGTAACGAATATAAAAGCCCGGCTATTGTCGCTACGATGATTGAGCCCAGCAAATGAAAGAAAAGTCCAGCGGTAATAATGGTGATTATGAAAAAGACTATGAAGGGTGAAAAATTGCCACCGACATGATTTACCAATAGGCCTTCGATCAACAATTCGCTTGAAATGAGAACAATGATAAGTGATCTGATAAAGCTCCCAGTGGTATTTTTGGTGGCTAACGTATATACAAAAAGCACCAATGCAAGCAGAATATAGAACGCTAATAGCGCGTAATTAAAGAGAATTGGACGTAGAAATTCAAGACCGGAACTAACCAAAAGAGCCGGGATTATGAGCCGTAGAATAAGAAACCAGGCTCGCCTGTTGATAGGAATGGTTTGAATGTATTTGGCTGCTATATTCATATCAATAAAGGGCCTCTTTCGTTTGAGAAAGAAGCCCTTTTGAACAAGAGGCCGAATCCTTTTAGTTGATCTTACCGACGATATCAAACATCGGTAGATACATAGCTATTAGTATTCCGCCGATCATCGCGCCCATAAAAACAATGATAACTGGCTCAATAATCGAGGTTAAAGCTGCCACCGCAGCATCGACTTCCTCATCATAGAAATCGGCAATTTTGGTCAGCATCTCATCAAGACCGCCCGTTTTTTCGCCTACTGAGATCATCTGTGTAACCAT
>DOTU01000335.1:2200-3003 GCA_003520965.1 Candidatus Zixiibacteriota bacterium | reverse complement strand
GAGATCATCGCCCGCTTAATAGCTTGTTGCAGCACCATATTGCCCGATGTCTTGGCGGTGATATTCAAGGCGTCCAGAATTGATACACCAGACGATAAAAGCGTTGCCAAAGTGCGCGTAAAACGCGAAACAGAACTTTTCCTGATAAGATCGCCTAAAAGAGGCATACGTAACTTAAATTTATCAACTGCCAGCCGACCTGCTGGTTTTCTAACGAAAAGCTTATAGGCTACAACCAGACCGATAAGACCGCCAATCAGTAGCAAAGAATTAGATCGCAGAAAATTCGAAATATTCAGCACGAACTGCGTTGGGGCGGGTAACGCTGCGTTTAAGCCCGAAAACATCTTGGCAAAAACCGGTACAATAAAACGAAGCATAGCAAATGTTACACCTATAGCAACTACCATAACCACGGTTGGATAAACCATAGCCCCTTTTACTTTCCGCACCAGCTTATCAGCTTTCTCGCGATAAAGAGCCAAACGCACCAAGATAGTATCAAGCGCTCCGCCTACTTCGCCTGCCTCCACCATATTGACGTAGAGATCATCAAAGGCTTTCTTGTGTTTGCTCATAGCCTCTGAAAGAGTGGACCCAGATTGCACCGACTCCTTAACCTGATTAATGATCTTGCGAAACTCGGGGGACTCCATTTGACTCGATAGAATTTCCAGACACTGCACCATAGGCAGTCCGGCGGAGATCATGGTGGCAAACTGACGCGTAAAACGGGAGATATCAATTTTCTTAACGCCGCTTCCGATACGAATCTGAATCTGGGACGGCTTCTTGGAAATATT
>DOTU01000335.1:0-1862 GCA_003520965.1 Candidatus Zixiibacteriota bacterium | reverse complement strand
CCTCCAAGGCTCTTTCCTTTGTATTCGTAGAGTGGCATTGCTTACCTCTCAATCTCTGCTAAGTTTCTACTGGTTGCGTCGGCGTGCATATTCCCCTGCCGGGCCATCTCCTCAAACTCAGCGGCGTTTGTTGATCTGGCAAAGGCATCGCTGTAAGTTATTTTCTTCTTTGTATAAAGCTCTATAAGCGATTGATTCATTGTCTTCATTCCATATTTGTGCCCGGCTTGGATAAGCGAGTAGATCTGATGTATCTTATCATCGCGGATAACGGCCCGTAGCGCCGGTGTCGCGATTAGTACCTCCAAAGCCAAAACACGCCCGCCGCCTATCTTGGGAATAAGCTGCTGAGTAATAACTCCCTGGAGTACAAAGGAAAGCTGGACTCGCACCTGCTCCTGCTGCGTATGGGGAAACACATCGACTATTCGATTGATAGCTTCAGCGGTTGAATTGGTATGCAGGGTGGCGAAAGCTAAATGCCCTGTTTCGGATATGGTTAAAGCAGCTTCCATTGTTTCCAGATCACGCATCTCGCCGATCAAAACCACATCCGGGTCCTGACGCAAAGCATATTTTAGAGAAGTCGCGAAACTTTTAGTATCCGTTTCGACTTCCCGTTGATTAACCAGCGAATTCTTATGCCTGTGAAGGTATTCAATTGGATCTTCAACTGTAATAATATGGAGCTGTCTTTCAGTATTGATCTTGTCAATCAGAGCTGCCAGCGTAGTTGACTTACCGCTACCGGTTGGGCCGGTTACCAACACCAGGCCGCGCGGCAGATCGGCTAACTTAATTACGACATCAGGAACCCCCAGCTCATCAAAGCTCAATACCCTATATGGAATTTGGCGCAGAGCTACTGCCACATTACCACGCTGCATGAAAATATTGCAGCGGAAACGCGATAGATGCTCAATCCCAAATGAGAGATCCAACTCGGAATTCTCCTCAAATTTCTGGCGCTGCCTTTCGCTCATAATCGAATACGCCAGTTTCTTGGTGAGATCAGGCGACAGAACCTCGAAATCGGTTTTCACAAGCTTACCGTCAACCCTGATAACTGGAGGCGCCCCGACCGTTAAATGCAAGTCGGATGCTTTCCTTTTGACCACCAACTCAAGTAATTCACGAAGTGTAACCATTTTATCCTCTTACTTATTATCGACAATAAAATTTATATCTATAGTCCTATAATGCAGTCTCGGCGACTATCTCACCAAGCGATGAGATGCCCAGACAAAGCTTTTCCAGACCGGCGTGACGGAGCGACAGCATTCCCTCGCTGACGGCTTGCGCCCTAATTTCAGAGGTTGAGGCATTTAAGACGATCATCTTCTCTATGGCGGGTGTAATCGGCATGACTTCAAACAAACCAGTTCTTCCGGAAAAGCCGGTATTATTGCATTGGTTGCACCCCTTGCCCTCGAACAGCTTAAATGTCTTAGCTTCCTCCGGGGTTAGACGTAGAGCATCGATAATCTGGGCTGTCACCGGTACTTCCTGCTTACAGAAAACACAGATCTTTCGCACCATTCTTTGAGCCATAATAAGCTTGGTGGAGGCAGCAACCAGATAGCTCGGCACTCCCATATCCATTAGCCTGTTAATAGTAGAAGGGGCATCATTAGTATGTAAGGTGGAAAAAACAAGGTGGCCCGTTAAAGCGGCTTTGATGGCAATATCGGCAGTCTCTCCGTCGCGAATCTCACCTACCATGATAATATCGGGGTCTTGACGCAAAAATGATCTCAAAGCAGCTGCAAAAGTCAATCCAATATCGGTTCTCACCAGTACCTGGGTTATTCCGTCGACATTAAACTCCACCGGATCTTCGGCAGTCATAATACTGACATCAG
>DOTU01000319.1:11992-15919 GCA_003520965.1 Candidatus Zixiibacteriota bacterium | reverse complement strand
AACCAGCCACTTTCAGGACTCGTTGACGAGCTTCGTCGTGCCGTTTCTTGTGAGCCATGAAGAGTTTTTTCGAGAGATGATTTAGTTCATGATCGATTCGACGTCGGGTGTAATCGATAGCCTGAAAGCTTTCGAGGTCCTGCGATTTGATAGATTCGCCGAGAACCTGAAGCGGGCTATCGATCTGCGAACGGAGTTTCTCGGCATGGTCCTGAATCTCGGATGGGTAATTTTCGCGGATTACTCGTCCAATCTCAAATTCGAGATCACTGGCCAATCCGGTAAAATCGATTTTGTACTTGTGAAGGATTTTGGCTATCTGCGGTTCGATCAGGGTGGCAAACATGCGCGGCCTGATCACCGGCCAGGGAACACCGTGCAAATCGAAAAGCGGCGCAATCTGGGCGAAGTAGGCAGCCTCCGACGGCCCGACAATCTGGCTGATTGTCGGGAAGGCGAAACATTGGGCAATCGGACGAAGGGTGACATTTGGAGAGAACCTGTCGGGCTCATTATGTAATAGAGTCAATAACTCGTCGCAGCTAAACCTGGGATTATCCTGGCCATCGAAAATAATGGCATTGTCTTTAACAATGATATTTTGCCTAATGCCGTCATTGATGAAAAGGTTCAGCGCATTCGGTTGTTTATGCACCTGGCGGTGATATCCGGCCTCAGTGATTTCAAGGGATTTCTTTTCGTAGATATCGTAAATCACGTTGTGCTTTTCGATATCTCGCCTGAAGACAGGCTCAAAAATTGATTTCATACCGGGAAAGTTGGGGTCTACCGGCACGATACCAAAACTCTGCATTACGGTTTCAAATAATTCGATGAAAGCTGTTGAGAGCGGCTTTCCGGGCCGGTAGATATTTCGAATCCAGCCTTTAACTGCATTGGAATATTCGGTATCGACCAAAATCTCTTCGACGGAGGATATGAATTTTTCAATCTCCGAATCGAGTTTGATATCGGCGACCGGTTCGCCGCGGGGGGGTTGAGCAGGATTATAGGAAATGGACTTGCACTGCCCTTCGCGATCAACAAACTTAATGGTCTTAACTTCGGCAAAATCGTGATCGTCGGTGGCGATCCAGAAGCAGGGAATTACCGGGCGGCCAAGTTCCATTTCCAGGCGCCTGGCAAGCTTATAGGCAGTGAGGGCTTTGAGTATCGAATAGTTTGGGCCGAGAAGCAGCCCGGCCTGCTGGCCAGCAAATACGCAAAGGGAATCGGACTGCGATAGCCTGTGAATATTATCTCTAGTTGCCGCCGAAAGATTTAAATGAGAAGTGGCCCCGCTTATTATCGAGGCTAGCTTCTCTCTATCGTAGGTTATTTTATCGATTTGCTCGGCAACCAGCCGGTAAGAGCTTAGCTCCTTAAAATCGTAACGGAAGTATCCGCAAGCCGGCTCCTGACATTTGATGAAATCGAGGAAGAGCTTGGAAGTGCCAGCCAGCTTTGTGAAATCTATCGCATACATTATCACCCATTAACTGTATGGGTCGCGCCGCCGGTTCCGGTTGCTTTGCCGGTTTTCTTACGTTTGCCGGTAACCCTGGCAGTCAGGTCATCCAAAAGCGTATAAACGATCGGGACGATAATCAATGTCAACAGAGTCGATGAGATAAGACCGCCGATGACCGCCTGAGCCATGGGAGCACGCATTTCGGCTCCGGGACCGATAGCAAATGCCAGTGGTAACATGGCAAAGATCATAGCCAGCGAGGTCATCAAGATCGGGCGAAGTCTGATGGGACCAGCCTGGAGGATAGCCTCGGTACGTTCCATGCCACGCGCCCTGGCCTGCTTAATGAAATCGATAAGCAGAATGGCGTTTTTAGTAACCAGGCCCATGAGAAGCACAATTCCGATAAGTGACATAACCGAAACAGGCGAACGAAAGACGATCAAGGCTATTATAGCTCCCACCGGGGCCATTAATAGCGACATACCCATCGAGAAGGGATCGAGGAACGATTCGAATTGCGAAGCCAGCAGCAGATAAATGAAGATAATCGCCAGGAATAGGGCGAAGAAGATACTTCGGAACGATTCCTGCATGATCTCAGACTCACCTACCCCAACAACGATATACCCCGGGGGTATTTTCAGCGCTTCGCGGTTGGCCTCAAGTTGTTTCATAATGTCGCTCATGACAAATCCTGCGGCCAGATTTGAGCCAACGCGAATCTCGCGCTGGCGATCATAACGTCGAATTTCTGTCGGCGCTGAGGCCTGATAAATATTGGCAACCTGGTGAAGCGGTACCGAGTAGTCTTCGCCGCGAATTTTCTTGAAGGAAGGTACATAGATACTATTAATGTTCTCGATATCGGTACGATACTGCGGAGCCAAACGCACATTGATATCATATTCCTCGTCGCCATCCTTAAAACGGCTAATATCAGCGCCGTCGACCAAACTGCGAATCGTGGTACCAATGGTTGCGAGATTCAAGCCAAGATCGCTAGCCACCTGGCGATCAATGGCTATGCGAAGTTCGGGACGGGCTTGCTTTTCACTGTTTTCCACGTCAACCGCACCCGGGGCTTTCTCAATTGTCGATTCAACTCTCGCAGCCAAGGCTTTCAGTTTGTCAAAATCGGTTCCGCGAACGGAATACTCAACGGCTTGACCACCAACGTCCCCATGACCACCCTCAAATGCAACCGAGGTTTTTATTCCGGGGATTGAAGCGATTTCATTTCTCAGAGTAGTTCCAAAATCGAAAACCGATTGTTTGCGCTGATCCTTATCAACAATCTTAACATAAATCGAGCCTTCGTTAACCGGCGTATAAGTCCCACCGATCGTGAGAAGCTGATAGCGGAATATATCTTTATGGGCGGCAATCTTTTGCTCTAACAGATTGGCGAGTTCCGATGCCCTTTCCAGGCTGGAGCCGGAGGCGGTTTTAAAATTCACAAATAATTCGGCTCTATCCTGCGCCGGGATAAATTCATTGCCCAGAAATGTGGCAAGGTACATGGAAATAGCGAAACCGATAAAGGCTCCCACGAGTGTTATTGCCCGGTGCTTTAAAACCCAGGCCAGCGTGACACGGTAAATATCGCCGAACTTCTCAAAGGCGTAATTCCAGTAATAGAGGATAATCTTGATAGGGTTTTTTGATCCTTTTTCGATATGCTTTTCCTTGCTTAAAAATCTCGAAGAGAGCATCGGGGTCAGAGTAAACGCTACAAACAAAGAGACCATGACCGAAATTGCGACAGTCATACCAAACTGGTAGAAGAATCGTCCCATAATACCCGACATGAAAGCCACCGGTACGAAGACCACAACAATCGAGAAAGTGGTAGCCATAACAGCCAATCCGATTTCAGAAGTGCCGTTTTTAGCAGCTTCCCAGGGCGTCTCCCCCCGCGCAAGATGCCTGTAAATATTCTCAATGACGACGATGGCATCGTCAATGAGGAGTCCCACAGCCAGCGACAAGCCGATCAAGGACATGAAGTTGATTGTAAAGCCCAGCATCTTCATGAAAGTGAAGCTGGCGATAATCGAGGTGGGGATGGCGATAGCAGAAATCATCGTCGATGGAATATTTCTTAAAAACAGGAAGATTACCAAAACCGCCAGGAGGCCGCCATAAATGATCGTAGTCTGCACGTCAGCCAGCGATTCACGGATAAAGGTTGAGTTATCCTGAACGACAGCGACTTTAATATCCTGGGGAAGCAGCTTTTGAATCTGCAGAAGGCTCTTCTTGATTGTCTCAGCAACCTTCACGGTGTTTGAACCTGATTGACGAGTAATCTGAATCGTCACGGCGTCTTTACCGTTGAAACGCGAAAGGGAGCGCTGTTCTTTTGTGGTATCGGCTACAGAGGCAATATCTCCGAGATGAATAATCTTGCCATCGGAGTTTTTGACAATGACGTTTTTAATATCATCGAGCGA
>DOTU01000319.1:2362-11608 GCA_003520965.1 Candidatus Zixiibacteriota bacterium | reverse complement strand
TCAAGTGAAACCTGAAAGGCGCGTTCATTGCCACCGATAATTTCCACGGAACCTACGCCCTCGATCGACTCCAATCTTTTTTGGACATCGTTCTTGGCGATAGAGGTCAGTTCTTTGGCAGAGCGTTCGCCGGAAATAACCAGGGAAACAATCGGTTCGCTGGCGGGGTCGAAACGCTGGATGATAGGAGCATCGATATCCTGAGGTAGATCGCCGCGAATTGTAGCTACTTTCTCACGCACATCCTGGGCAGCCTGCAGGGCTTTCGTCTCCAGAGTAAACTGAATAACAACCTGCGAGACACCCTCCTGCGACGTAGACTGAATATGATCGACACCGGCAATCGGGTTGACCGCATCCTCAATCTTTTGAGTAACGTCGCTTGCAACCGCTTCAGGTCCGGCGCCGGGATATACCGTTGTCACCACCACATAAGGGAAATCGATATCTGGGAAAAGGTCGACATTCATCTGGATATAAGATGCTACTCCAAGCACCAACAGCGCCAGGATGACCATAGTAGCAAAAACCGGACGACTTATTGAGGTATTGGAAATATACATATTTTAACTTTCTTTCAATGAATCCGATGGTTGTGACATCTCGATATTCCCCGTCACCTTTACCAGCGAACCATCCTCGACTTCGCTTCGTCCCAGTAGAATCACGTTCTCGCCTTGAGAAAGGCCGGAGATAATTTGCGCGGCCTCTGGTGTTTCCTCTCCTACGGTAATAGTCCGCTCCCTGGCGCGGTTGTCGGCGGAAAGGATGTAAACCTTGGATATTCCTTCGACCATGTAAACCGCTTCACGCGGGACAGTGAGAACGTCGTTAAGCTCGGATACTGTAATCGTAGCGCGGGCATACATACCGGGACTTAGTAATCTCTCGCTGTTGTTTATCTGAATCTCAACTCGAAAGAGACGAGTATCCGGATCGGCCGATTTGGCGACCTCGGTGACTGTACCTTCAAAATCCGAAGAGCTGGTTTTAGCGGCATCGATTGTAACTATGGCCCTCTGGCCATTTTTGATATAGGAAGCTCCACGGGCATCAATATATATGGTAAGCCTCATTTTATCGGTTTGAGCAACTGTCGCTAATGGTACTCCCATTGGAGCATACTGGCCGATATTAACAGAGAGATCGGTTAGGATTCCGGAGATCGGACTGGTCAACTCCACCTGTTGTTTAGCGGCAGTATAGTTGGCGCGGGCAACTTCGAAATTGGTTTTTACACCGTTATAAGTTTGTTCAGAAATAGCGCCCTGCTGAAAGAGATTTCCCATTTTTTCGAAGTTGTCTTTAGCGTCAAGATACATCGCCTCGGCCTGTTTGTATTGCGAAGTTGGCCCGTTTTTATCGAGCAACACAATCGGCTGGCCAGCATCCACCGAGCTGCCTTCGGAGACAGGCAAGCCAACCACAGCTTCAGGTATGGAGGAGTAAATCTTGGCCTGTTTGAAACCCTCAAGGGTTCCAGTGTATGTTTTGCTGAGGGTAATATTATTCCTGGCAGCGGCGGCCACTGTTACCGCAATAGGCTTCTCAACAACCAGTTCTTTCTTTTTAGCCCCACAGGAGACTAATAAAATTGCGGCTAGAGCCAGGGTAGGCAGGGTAAGATTAATCTTTTTCATAGTTGTCCTTTATACACTCAATTCATGGATTTATATCCCGCCCAAGCGATCTTAACAAAGCCGCATAAGACACAGCCAGATCGTGAAAGGCGACAGCTCTATTTATCTCAGCTTGCGACAGCGAAAGCCGGGCATCTGAAATCTCAAGCTGAGTTCCGACGCCGTTTTCAAATCTAACATTGGCAATATCGAGTCCGCGGCGGGCAAGGCCAACCGCGTCCCCCTGTGTCGAGAGACGATTACGGGCCTCAAGATATGATCCCAGACACTGCTGAAAATCAAGGAGCATCCCCTTATGAATTGCCTCGTCGCGAAGAAGCCCCTCGCTATAATCAATCCTGGCTTGCTTAACCTGGCTGGGCGTTCTCCAAGAATCAAATATGGGTACGCTCAAAGCCAAGGCTGAAAATGTGCTGCGACCCCATTTCTCACCAAACGGCCGTCCCGTTTCATATTGCCTTTGGTATTGAAGCGAAGTCGAAAAATAGAGCGAGGGACGGTAGCCTGCCCCGGCAATCGTAATTAGCTGCTTGGAAATTTTGTTGCCGAAATCGCTCATCTTAATCTCGGGGCGATTAGCCAATACTTCGTCTTTGGCAGCATCAGGATCAATTGGCGGCAGGATAAATTTCGTGGAATCGAGATCGCTTTGGATTTCGATAGGTGAATCCAGCGGCATCCCCAATAAATTCTTAAGCGCCGTTGATGCGACCTGGGCATCATTTTTAGCTTTCAATACAGCCGGTTGAAGATTGGCTACAGCTACCTGAGCACGCAAATAATCGAACTCGGCCGACATCCCCTGGTTAAACATCTTCTGCACCAGATCGAGATTCTCCTGCGCTAACTCCTGGGCCTCCTGGTTGACCTTGAGAACTTGTTCAGCCAAAAGAGCGCCATAAAACCCGTTATAAACCTGAATCTTGAGCTCCTGACGCGCCTGTACCAGCGCTTCTCTCGAATAATGTTTGGCAAATCCGGCGATCTTGAGAGCGGAGCCGGTTCGGCCTCCGGCGTAGATCGGCTGAGTAAGAGTAAGAGCGGCGGTGAAATTGTTGGTTGCCCCAATCTTTAGAGTCTGAACTTCATTACCAAACTGGATGACAGTTGAGGGGACTTCCCAATTACGCATATAGGTAACGTCACCGGAAATCTGCGGCAGCGCGCCGGAGACAGCTTCTTTTATTCGAGCATCGGCTTTTTCCACCTCTTGAAGCGCAACCTGGTAATTTTCGTTTTTCTCGAGCGCCATCCGGATAGCACCGGGAAGATCGATTGTTGTTGGCTGTTGAGCTGCAACTGATGATACACATATAATCAGAATTATTAGAGTGTATCCCAGCCTCGCGATAAGTTTTGATTTATTTCTGTACATAGCTCCGTTCCATTTATAAAAAATCAGGCACAAGCCCGAACATCGTAATAATACGTTTTTATTGTAAAATGTTTCACTTTGCTATATCAACCGAGATATGGCCGTTTTTAACTCCTCAAATGAAAATCGTGAAAGGCCCGGGACTTCGCCAGCCCGATGCCTGATAATACCGGTATCGTCAATAACATAGATGCTGAAATAAACCGATGGTTTAGCGCTCCCGACATTAACCAGATGATATTTTTCTGATACAAAAAGCCTGGAATCGGAGAGAACGGGGAAACCCAATTTAAACTTATCTTTCAGATGTTCTAATTGACTTGCCTTTTCGGGGCTAATGGCCACAATCTGAACCGGCAGCCCGGAGGCCGTATCTGGTAAACCCTGGTTTAAGCTCTTGAGATAGTTATTAACCTTCTCGATTTCACCATCGGGAAAGAAAACCAAGCAGGTAAATTTACCGGTGAGATTATCGTTAAGATGGAAAATATTGCCCTCGGTATCGGTTAAAGTGAAATCGATAGCGTAAAAGCCGGTTCTGATGATATTTACATTATCGATAGCTGCCATATCTCTTCCTTGTTTTCAGCCCTTATATAGTTATAGACGCATCCAAAGTCAACAATTTCATGGAATAATATCCGGCCGTAACAGCGGGATATTGATATAATTTTTTGATTGGACAGAATCTCATTCTATTGATACTCTTCAATTGCCGCCCGCACCTGCGACAGGACTCGAATTGTAGTAGTCAGATCATCGGGCTCGATTGTTTTGCAAATCAGGGATTCAAACTCATGGGCTCGTTTGTGAAATTCCTCAAATATTTGCACTCCTTCCGGCGTAAGTTTGACATAATTTCGTCGATTATCTTTGATATCCAGAAATCGTCCAACCAAGCGCTCCGCTTTCATTTCTTTGACGTGCCGTGTAACCGCTGCGGCATTGACACCAAGCCGTCTGGCCAAATCCATAATCCCCACCCCCTCGGGATGACTGATAGCCAACTGCCGCAATAAAGCCAGTCGGGCCGATGGCATTCCCACCTCACGGTTGGCGATCCCGAGCAATGCCTGATGAACCCGCATTATCTCGCGCAATAAATGAACTTGCTCATCGCAACAATGAAGGTTTATGCTTTTAGGGGACTTTTTTTGTATTTTCATACGGCTAATATTAACTAAGTCAATGATATTGTCAAGTATTATTATTTAATATTTTTTTAGGGATTAAATGGGGAAGTAGTTTTAAAATGAGACCTAAAGAGTCAAGACCCCGGGGGGTCTTGACCTATGAATTACTTTGTTCTACGGACTTTTTATAATACAAGCAATATTTTTTCAGCGGGCATTCGGAACATTTGGGGTTCGTGGGACGGCAAAGGGTGCGGCCGTGAGCAATCATATTAAGATGAAGTTGGTAGAGATTCATAGGCAGATTGAGATCGAGAAACCAACGGTGGGCTTTCTCAGCGCTGAAACTTTGAGGTATCAATCCCAGGCGTTGGCCAACACGATGAACATGGGTATCGACCGGCATAACGTTTCGACCAAGAGAAAAGATAAGGACGCAAGCAGCGGTTTTCGGTCCCACGCCTACGAACGACATGAGATACTCCCAAATTGCAAGGTCGTTCATCTTCTCTAAAAACGAGAGAGAGTAATCGGATGACCTCTCCCTTATTTGAGCAAGAATCGTTTTTATCCGTTTTGATTTGACGGAGGACAACCCGCCGATCTCAATCGCTTTGGCGATTTGCGACGGTTTTGCGGCAACGACACTCGCCCAAGATGGGAATTGATGTTTAAGATTCTCGTAGGCATGATCGCGGTTGGTATCGTTGGTGTTTTGAGAGAGGATAGTCAGGATCAGCTCTGAGGTTGGATCGGTATGCCGATGCTGGGATTTTGCGCCATAGCGCTGGACAAGGAGGCGATCAATCGCTTTCGCGCGCTGGAGGAGTTTGGATCGAGAGAACGGAGGCATAATTCCATGTCGGGTTTCTTATCCCGCTAAGAGCGGGATTCGGAACCCAACCTACTTTTTCCTATTTATTTAAGTGACGCTTTGTGCCGGGGGATTTCTTCGCTCACTTTGTTCGCTCGCAATGAAAGATTCAAATTGGGATTTCTTCATCGCTTCGCTCATCGCAAATACACAATTATTTTTATCTTGTTTTTAAAATCTGATCGGGAGATGTTCCCGGCGGATCATCGTCACCGCTTTCCTCGACCGCTTTTTCGCCCTCGCGCCGGAGATCTTTAAGACTCAAGCCCTCTTTGAAACTAAAAAATGCCCCGAGGATTATCGGAGGAATATACACTGCGATATGCAATAGAAATGAGAAAGCCAGAGCTGGAGATTTGACGATTCCAAAGGGGCGAAGCGCGGCCAGCGTGGCGGCCTGGAATGTGCCGATATTAACCGGCGAAAGCACGATAAGCATCATGATGGTTACCACAGTAGTGATGATGACTGCGCCCCAAACGCTGATATCAAATCCGAAGGCGAGAATCAGGATATAGACCAGCGCTGCCTGAGCAATCCAGGAGAGGATCGAAAGCAGGGAGACCATCAGAAGATGCTTGGAACTGCGAAGGGTTTCAAGGCCGGACAGAAAGGAGGAGCGCACTTCTTCAGCTCTTCTTGAAACCCGTTGCGGAAGTTTCGCAATTAACTTTCCAAAAATACCGCTACTCTTTCCTATCCGACGAGATAGCCAGAATAGGAGCACGGAAGCCAGGACCAGAACGCCAGCCAGGACAAAGAAATGCCAGGGATGAAATTCCGACGGCAAGACAAAGAAAAGCGAAATCACCAAAGTAATTCCGATCAGCGCCAGGCCATCGAAAAGTACCTCAAGAACGGTGGTGGTGAAAAGAAATGTTTTCTTCAATTGGCCGCGTTTGCTAAGAAGATAGATGCGGGCCACCTGGCCCGTCAGATATGGCATCAGAAGATTGGTCATCATGCCTATGCAGTAGATAGGATAGAGATCATTTACCCTTATGTTCTTGACGGGATCGATAATATATTTCAGGCGCGCGGTTCGGATATAAGCGATTATAGCCTCGAGAAAGATGAGCGGGATAAGATACAAGAAATGGATCGCCAAAATGGCTTTTATAACGCTGTGAAAATCGAAATCGTAGAAACAGTAGACCAATAGACCTACCGTAAGAAGTAATCCCCAGAATCGTCTAGACTTTAGTAAGTTCAAATTTCCAGTACGGCTTTTTTGGTTATCCAGCCCCTTAGGCCATTACCAAGCTCTATCAGATAGCTATTTTCCCTGGTTCCGAGAATTTTAAGCTCCAATCCCTCGTGAGCAACCTCGACGCGATTGAACTCCTCGCCGGGTCCTTCGCGAATATCGGCGGTATCCTGTACCAGAACCCCCCAGTGAGTCAGCCGATCTTCGCTAACCCGTCGAGCGGCTGATGCGCCAGAAAAGATAATGAGTATTGCCGGAACTATCAATAAATAATATAGCCACAAAGGGCTGCCGGGCCGGATGATCTTATAAATTATGATCGCGGCTACAATCCACCAGCCGAGCATAAAAAGCCAAAGGTAACCGTTGGCGGAAAAAAGCCCGCTGATAGCATCCCAGATATCAAGGATGAAACCGTGTTGTTTGGAAGCGATTTGATCGGTGTTAAAGCTGCGCACATAAGCGAGATTAGCGCTTGCTGCCTTAAAACCAGGATCGAGCAGAAGCGCTTTTCGGAAACTCCAGATAGCCCGGCCAAGCTCGCCCGCTTTGAAATAGGAGTTGCCAAGATTTAAATAAATCTGGGGATTTTCAAAACCTCGCTCCAGGAGCTTACCGTAATCGTCTATGGCGGCTTGATAGTTGGCTTGATCGTAGTAGTTGGCTGCCTCCTGCCAGATAGTTTGATTATCCGCAGCAACGACAGTAACGCAGAGAAGCGCAATAATTGTGGTTATTAGAAATGCAGTCTTTTTCATAAGATTTTTTCCAGTCGACCAACTAAATCGCCAGCGTTTTCCAGGAGATCGTCCGCATGATTTTTGGTTACCCCTCCGGGCGCAAAACGGGCATTCTGGCAGCTTTCCAAAAACGCAGTTAATTCGTTCCTGATATCGCCTGGTATCTTCTCGTGCGTCTTCACGTCCTCTATTGTCAAGCCGGATTTCTCGAGATTGAGACGGTCGGCAACAAAGCCAAGAACCGCATCATACAAAGCGCCATAGAAACCAACCAGCTCGCCTTGCGCTTTAAGCGCGGCCGCTGTTTTGAAAATCGATCTGAGCCGTTTTCCAGCGCCGACTCTGCGGGCGTAGCCGAGGTCTGCCAAAAGCTTTTGAGTATGCGAGCGGTAGAAGATGGCGGCGATAATTCCAAACAGAGGCAGTATCTGTAAAAACCAGAATAAGCCCGAACTCGAGAGATCTCTTTTAGGATCGTTTTTTGGAAAATCGGTGATGATATATCCCAATGATTGTTTGCCTGCTCCAATGATATTTTTGGGCGCTCCGCCAACATCAACTAAACCCTGACCTGTGGCAACAATCCGACGCGCGCCGGTGCCGATTGTTTTATAAGATGTTGAGGTTGGATCGAAATAGCTTAAGCTGATAGCCGGAATGGTGAAAACCCCGGAGGTTTTTGGGATGATGGCCTGTTCGAAAGTCTTGGTTCCGGAAACAACCTGGTTGGTATTGGAAACAGATTCGGTGTTGCCGGAATCGTAGATTCTGAAATCGGGAAGATCAGGAAGCTTAACGGGCGGAAGTGAACGGATATTTCCGGTCCCGGAGAGAGTGACCTTGAGGGTGATCGGCTCGTCGACACCAACTGAATCTTTATCGGTTTCAACCTGCATATTGAATTTGCCAACGGCGCCGGTGAAATCGGCGGGTTTGCCTTGCTCGGGAAGCGGCTTAACATTTATAGTAATCGGATTAGCAGTTAGTATTTTCGGTTGCCCGCGTCTGAACATATCCTGAGTATTGCGATCAAAGAAGCTGAACGGATCGAAAGCGGTGCCGAAATCGTCCGGCTTTATCGTAAGCTGGGGTGTATCGATGATCAGCTTGCCCGATGAGAGCGGAAAGAGAGCGCGCTTTATTTCGGTGACAAGATACTGACGACCGTTAACAACCTGATAGTACCGTCCGTTGGGCGGAAGGTCTTCAACTGTGAAACCGGCGTACTTGGGCCACTCTAATGTCGGCTGATCCCAGAGATTTACCGCTTGATAAAACCTGAAAGATAATGTCACCTGCTCGCCGAGATAGGGGCTGGTTTTATCAACGAACTGATCGATGAAAAAATCACCGCCTTTTTGAGCAGGCTGACGATTGGCCGATGGCGGTTGCCCTGCCTGAGGGGATACTTTGCCGCCGGGTTTGGATGGTGAGCTTTGATTGGAAACGTGAATTTTAATCGGCTCGGTAGAAGCCATACCGGTTTTATCGCGAATAATAATGGGACCGATGATGAAATCTCCCGCCTTTTTGGGAACGAGGATATAACTAATATCCAGATTCGACGAAAAAGCACCATTCATAATCTGTATGTTTTGACTCCTGCCGGAGGAGTAAATCTCGAAAGCGGAAAGATCTGGAAGAGTAGGTTCGGGAAGGGTACCGCCTTTGCCGACAACGTTGACCTTTAGGGCAATCTGATCGCCGAGACCAACATCCTGCTTATCGACGGAAGCAGTAATGGTAAGAGCTTGCGCGGCTCCAGCAAGAACGGCAATGAATACAGCGGCAATGAACAAGTTCTTACCAGTCATTGGCTGATTTCCCCCGCACATTAACCTGCTTGAGACGTTTTTGAATATCTTTCTCATCGTTGGCGAAACGGGCCAAGAGCTCCTGAGCTTTTTGCTTATCCATTTCCTGTTTTTGCTGCTGCGAAGCCCGTTGTTGTTGCTGATCCTGTTTTTTCTGATCTTGCTTATCTTTATCTTGCTGGTTTTGTGTCTGGTCCTGCTTTTGTTGATCCTTATTTTGATCCTGCTTTTGCTGGTCCTGTTTTTGCTGCTGTTGATTTTTCTTATCGTCCTTATTTTGTTTGTTCTGCTGTTGTTGCTGCTGCTGCTTCATTTGCATGAGAGCCATTTCAAGATTATGCTTATAATCTTTGTCTTTGGGCTGAAGCTTTAGGGCATCGATATAGGATTTGATGGCCTGATCATATTTGCCGGCTCTGTAATACGAATTACCGGCATTATAAGCGGCATCGGCCCTGACACC
>DOTU01000319.1:0-2024 GCA_003520965.1 Candidatus Zixiibacteriota bacterium | reverse complement strand
TACGAAGGAAGGGCTTTATCCGGTTTCAATATTCCGGCGTCCTTGAATTTCTCGGCAGCCTTATCGTACTCACCATCCTTATAAAGATCGTACCCTTCATTGATCTTGCTGCGGTACTCATCAGCGTAAGCAAGGCTTATTACATTTAGAAATACGAGAACAGTAATTAATCTAATCCGCATCGCCATCCTCCTCCCTCTTACTTGTCGGGATAAATGCCGCTCCGGCAACTAATATAATTCCCGGCAAAAGAAGCCAGCGATATTTTTCGTTGTATAATGTACGAAACTTCTTTTCTTTCTCCTCGCCCTTTAAGCCTTTTATATCGGAGTATAGGTCGTCAAGTTCCGATTCTCCGGGCGTGGCGCGGAAGAATTTGCCGCCGCCCTTCTCGGCGATTTTGGAAAGGATATCGGCGTCGAGCTTGGAGAGAACGATTTCGCCGTTTTCGTTTTTCTTGAGTCCACCGCTTTCGGGATCGGGAATCGGGCGTCCTGCGGCGCTGCCGACACCGATGGTATAAATCTTAATCCCTTTATCAGCAGCTTCCGAGGTGGCCTTCTCGGCATCACCCTCAAAAGATTCGCCATCGGTAAAGATAATAATTGCCTTATCGGTAGCGGAACCATCATCAAGGAGCTTGGTCGAAACAGCAATTGCATCGGCTAAATTAGTACCGGTATCTGAAATCATGCCAACATCGGCGACATCGAGAAACATGCGGAACGCGGAATAGTCAATTGTTGGAGGGCATTGTACGAAGGCCTCGCCTGCGAAAATGACCAGGCCGACAGTCTGGGCTTTGAGCTTTTCGACGAGATCAATAATCTCGCGTTTGGCTTTTTCCAGACGATCGGGTTGGAAATCCTGGGCTTTCATGGAAAGGGAAAGATCAAGCGCAACAACGATCTTGCCGCCGCGGGCCTCTATTTTTTCCACGCCGCCGGGGTATTGAGGTCGGGCCATGGCGGCGATAATAAAGGCAATACCTGCCAAAAATGCGATCAGCGCCAGGTTTGAGGCCGCGAAGTTGGCTCGTCCGAAAAGGCGCGAGATGGTATCGGGACGGCCAATTTTCTTTGAACGATCTTTTCTAAATTTGGCAGTTAGAAGAAATAGGCCAAGCAGTATCGGCAAAGCGGCTAACAGCCAGAGATATTGGGGAAGATAGAATCTCATTCGGGCATGCCTCCCAAAACAGTTTTAGAAAGCGCCAGCTCAATAAATAAAATCAATAATCCGGCGATTAAAAATTGTCCGAAAAGCTCATTGTATCGATAAAACCTTTGTACGTCAATTTTGGTTTTCTCAAGTTTAGAGATTTGGCTATATATTTCTTTTAGGGTTGTCTCATCCTTAGCGCGATAAAATTGGCCGCCGGTAATATCAGCTATCTGCCGAAGCGCGTCCTCGTCAATCTCAGATTCCTGCTGCACATAACGAACGCCGAAACCGGTTTCGACCGGAATATCCACCAGACCGGGCCGACCGGCGCCGATGGTATATATTTTTATCCCCAATGCAGCGGCGGCTTTGGCGGCGTCGATTGGGCTGAGGTCATCGACATTGTTAACGCCATCCGTGAGGAGAATAATAATTTTAGATTTGGCGTTCGATTCACGAAGCCGATTAGCGGCGTTGGCAATGGCCAGACCGATGGCGGTCTTATCCTCAACCATGCCGAAATCGACACGATCGAGAAGCGTTTCGAGAAGCTCATAATCGGTTGTCAGCGGGCACTGCGTAAAGCTTCGGCGAGCAAAGACCACCAGGCCCAGCCGGTCGTTCTCTCGCCCCTCGATGAAATTACGGATAACTTCCTTGGCAACATAGAGCCGGTTTTTCGGTTTGAAATCCTCGGCTTTCATACTGCCTGAGGTATCGAGCACGAGCATAATATCTACGCCCTCGACAGACTGACGGGTATCGCCATAACCAGATTGCGGACGGGCCATGGCAACTATCAGAATAGAAAGGCCAAGCGCCTTGATGGCCGGTAAGGCGGCGGCCAACTTAGTACGCCA
>DOTU01000163.1:28414-38151 GCA_003520965.1 Candidatus Zixiibacteriota bacterium | reverse complement strand
ACGAGTGAGCCTCAGCATCTTTTACAAGTTTCTGAATCTCAGCTTCGGAAAGCCCGGATGACGCCTCGATCTTTATCGATTGCTCCTTGCCCGTACCTAGGTCTTTGGCCGAAACGCTGACAATCCCGTTGGCGTCGATATCGAATGTCACCTCGATCTGCGGCATTCCTCGAGGAGCAGGGGGGATACCCACCAAATCGAATTTCCCCAGCGTGCGATTATATAGCGCCATATCACGTTCGCCCTGCAAAACATGAATTGAGACCGCTGGCTGATTATCCGAGGCCGTAGAGAACACCTGGGATTTACGAGTTGGAATTGTAGTGTTACGCTCGATTAGACGAGTAAAAACACCGCCTAACGTCTCAATTCCCAGCGAAAGCGGAGTAACGTCAAGCAACAGCACGTCCTTAACCTCGCCGCCAAGCACTCCCCCCTGAATAGCCGCGCCAACCGCCACTACCTCATCAGGGTTGACTCCTTTATGCGGTTCACGTCCGAATAGCTCTTTTACGATCTGTTGAACCTTTGGCATCCGAGTCATACCGCCGACCAGGATTACCTCGTCGATCTGGGCAGCAGTCAGCTTGGCATCGGCAATTGCTTGACGGCAGGGGCCGACTGTACGCTCCATGAGGTCCTCGCAGAGCTGCTCTAGCTTGGCACGAGTAAGCGTCAGGTCAAGATGCTTGGGGCCGTTTTGATCGGCTGTTATAAACGGCAGATTAAGTGACGCCTGCATCGTTGATGAAAGCTCGATCTTGGCCTTCTCGGCAGCCTCTTTCAAACGTTGAAGCGCCATCCGGTCTTGACGAAGATCGATTCCCTGGCTTTTCTTGAACTCGTCAGCCATCCAATCGATAATCCGCTGATCGAAATCATCGCCGCCCAGATGAGTATCGCCATTGGTGGAACGAACCTCGAATACTCCCTCACCAAGCTCTAAGATTGAGATATCAAATGTCCCGCCGCCGAGATCAAAGACCGCAACCTTCTGGTCTTTCTTCTTTTCAAGACCATAAGCCAGAGATGCCGCAGTCGGCTCATTGATAATCCGCAATACATCCAACCCGGCGATTCTGCCCGCATCCTTGGTTGCTTGACGTTGGGAATCGTTGAAATATGCAGGCACTGTAATTACCGCTTGTTTGACTTCCGTGCCCAGATAATCCTCAGCTGTCTTTTTGAGATATTGAAGGATCATCGCCGAAATTTCCGGTGGTGAATATTCCTGTCCCAAAACCGAAACCCGGCAATCGTCATTAGGCGCACCGAGCACTTTATACGGGACAATCTTTTCCTCCGAGGCCACCTCGGAGTGACGCCGTCCCATAAAGCGCTTGATTGAAAATACAGTATTCTCCGGATTTGTGATCGCCTGTCGCTTGGCAACCATTCCCACCAAACGTTGACCGTCCTTGGTAAATCCTACTACCGATGGCGTAGTACGTCCGCCCTCAGAATTCGGGATGACGACCGGATCCCCCCCCTCCATTACCGCCACACAGGAGTTGGTTGTGCCAAGATCGATTCCAATTATCTTTGCCATAATATTATTATCCTCCAAATACTTTTTACGTTCGAGGCCCCTTAACCGGCGCTGCAGTTTTCGCCGATGCAGCTTTTTGATAATCCGATGAAAATCTATTGTAACTATATGTCAGAATACATCCGTTGATGAGCTTATTGATCAGCCCGGTATACAACATCCCCCACGCCGCTACCGCCGGCGCAACTGTCGTATAACCGATAAGTACGGAATATGGGAAATCGCTGACCAGGAATAGAAAAAATCCAACCAGCAGCCCGCGATAGATCCAGTTCGAGGGAAGCTGCGGTAGTAACATCCTATAAACCAGTACAACGAAGAATGATAAAACAAACTCTACAAGAAGAAATAACAGCGGAAAATTTACCGATTGCTCAGATGTAAAATATCCCGCCAGCTGCCCGCGGGAAAACTCAGTTAACAATCTCGGTTCAATTAGCTGTAATACTTGCCCTATAACAATAGTTGCTACGGCAACAATAACGGTGGTTATCCAAATCGGTTTCCAGTCAATTTTTCCGTCCATCAACAAATCCTTATTTTATCGCTAATTTAAATCCCTATTTCTTTTCCTTAAAATGCTTCTCGGCAATCGCTTTTAAGTTCGAAAGCTGCTTGCTGGCCATGAAAAAATCACCCACCTCGATCACCACTTGCGAGTAGAGCCAGCCCCAGATGCCATGATAATCGGCGCGAACCACCGTACTTACCCGGGTTTTGTTATCTCCGATATCATTGAAATAATAGCCGCCATACATGCAATCGATACCCAGCTTGGGGAATTTTGGATCGCTTCCGATATCAAATGTTATACTCTTATTGCGCTTAACCTCAACCACCTTGCCAATAAGGAAATCATCCCCCTCTTTAAGATCGGGCATATCCTCGATCAGCCGCTCGACACTACGTCGATGCCGGAAATCGAGCATGTCCCAGCTATACGAACCGGCCTCAGGCATCTGACGAACCCAGCGGAAAAGGTACTCCGACGGTACATTAATTTCCGCCGTTCGCACCACCCGAAGCTCGGAATTGGGGCAGAACTCATCAACCTTATATTTGGCAGCCACTTCTTTGTCGGTTGAACCCCAACGGTCCCAGCGCGGCTGGAGCATGACTTTGTAAGCAAATACAGCGGCAACTATCAGCACAATAAAGAGCAGGATTAAATTAATCGGCTTAAACTGTGGATTAAACCAGCAGATGATATGATAGATTATATGTCCAAACCAGATAATGAGAAGGATAAACCCCAGTAAGGCCCAAAACGCCAGATAGAGTATCTTGCCAGTCAAAAGAAGCAATGCCGCGACCGCCGCCCAGATTAGCAGACTTATGGCATATTTTAACATCGTCAGCATTATTCCTCCTTAAGGCAAAGCCATCGAGTAATAGAATCAAATAATATGGGGAGAATAATACAATATGGACAGCGGAATTTCAAGGGCTGAAATTATGGCAATTAGGGGCCCTAACCGGTGTCTAATAAAATTTGACATTTATTATCCAGCATTCAATAATATGCTTGAATATTCTGGGGAAATGATAGCTAATAGGATGAAACTATGATTAATGCAAAGCATATCATCTTAGGCGCCGGCGGGGCTATCGGAAATGTCCTGGCCGATGAGTTGGTCTCAAGAAATGAAAAAGTGACACTTGTTGGCCGAACCAGGCACAGTAGACCAGGAGTGGAAACAGCCCTGGCCGATTTGTCAATCAGTGAGCATGTCAATCGGGTAATCGAGGAGTCATCAACCGTTTATTTATTAGCGGGGCTTCAGTATAAATTATCGGACTGGCAGGAGTTTTGGCCTAAGATTATGCAAAATACGATTACTGCCTGTAAAACCAAAAACGCGAAATTGGTATTTTTTGACAATGTCTATATGTATGGCCGGGTGCACGGAGCGATGACCGAGGATACGCCCTATAATCCATGCAGCAAAAAGGGCGAGGTTCGGGCAAAAATCGCCGACCAGCTAATGTCCGAAGCAAAAGCTGGTAATATCAAGGCGCTCATTGCCAGATCGGCTGATTTTTATGGACCATATTCTGAAAAATCAAGTGTGCCATTCTTTCTTGTTATAAAGAGGTTGGCCGACGGCAAAAAGGCGCAATGGCTGGTTAATGCCAGGTCTAACCATTCATTCACATTTACAGGAGATTGCGGGAAAGCTCTTTATCTCCTGGCTATGTCCGACGACGCAATCAATCAGGTCTGGCATCTGCCCACAGCAAGCCCTCCAATAACAGGTGAGCAGCTTATAAGAATTGCGGCCGAATATCTGGGGAAAAAATCGGAATATGCCATTTTAAGTAAATGGAAAATAAGAATTGGCGGAATATTTAATTATACCATCAGAGAATCGTATGAAATGCTTTATCAAAATGAATATGATTATATTTTCGACTCGTCGAAATTCGAGAGGAAATTTGGCTTAAAACCGACTTCATACAGAACTGGTATTATTGAGACACTAGAGCATTTCAGGCAACGGGGGATAATAAATAAATAGGCGTCAGAAACAGGGTTCTGACGCCACTAATTATCTACCTGTGTTGTAGGTTCTATTTTTTCCCTATCGTCTCCAAAATCTCCAGGTTTTCCGGGAACCGCCCGGTTTCCTTCTTGGAGAAAATCTTCTTGCCGTCGACAGTCACTTCAAACAAACCGCCGCTGGATTTAATCAATTTCGATTTGACACCATATTTTTTTTCGATAGCCTTGGCCAAACTGGTGGCTTGCGGTTCATAGTGTCAAAGAGTGCAGTACTCTATCGTAATTTCCAATGCTACCCTCCTATTTCAATTCACCTTAACACAAGTAGCCACAAACGAAATACCTTAGTTTCTATTAATCAATTCTGATGATTAAAATCCTCAACTACGGCCGGAGTTTCGATTGCCTCGATTACCGGCGCAATCACCGCTTCCTCGGGAACTTGAAGACCCGAACGGGTAATCACCTCGATTGCCAGACTGGTGTAATCGTTGGCTCCGCTGCTCTTTGACGCAGCCTTGAAAATCGAACGGTGCTGGCCTGGAGCTTCCGCCAAACGGATATTTTTCCTGACCACGGTATTGAATACCAACGGGCCGAGATTTTCGCTCAATTTCATCGTCTCCAGAATTTGTCCCGAAAGCTTTGTACGGGAATCAAACATGCATGGAAGAATCCCGAGAATATTGACATTAGCGTTATACTCGCTCTTGAAATCTGTAAGCCATTGCAGGAATTTGATGCCGCCCTTCAGTGGCAAAGTTTCGGTTTGAATGGGAATAACGATTGAATCCGAAGCCATCAGCGCATTGGCAATCAGCACATTCGACGATGGCGGACAGTCGATGATCACAAAGTCATACTTTTCGATCCAGCTTCCCAGACGCTCGCCTAAGATGAAAGGATCGATATTTTCCATCAGGGTTATATCATTAAGGTGCTTTCCGGCCGGAATGAAATCGATTGCCAAATCCTCGGATCTCTTGATCGCCTCGAGAAAACCAACAGTTCCCCGCAGAAGGTCTCCCGTACCGGTACCGTTTTCGGTATGCTCATCTATCAGCCAGCCCGAGAGGCTTCCCATAGGATCGAGATCGATCAGAAGCACTTTGAACGATTTTTGTGCTAATGCCGCCCCCAAATTTACGCAGGTGGTTGTCTTGCCAACACCGCCCTTCTGATTAACTACAGCGATAACCTTGGTCATGGAAGAAATCCTTTCCAGATTCGTTAAACCTAATGTATTAAACCCGTTTCTACTTTTCTTGTTTTGAAGATGCTACGATGACTTTTGCGTGTCGAATTACCTTATCGTTAAGCATGTAACCTGGTGAAATTACTCCAATAACCGTTCCCTCATCGGCTTCGGATGGCAGTTGCATGACAGCGTCATGAAATTGCGGATCAAACGGTTGCCCCATCGCCTCAAATTGAATCACTCCCCGGCCCTTTAAAACCCCCATAAGTTTGTCATAGATCATCTTCATTCCAGAGAGGAATGTATCAAGTGCGGGCTGGCCCTGGGCATCGGCCGGCGTAACGGATTGCATTGCCCGGTCAAAATCGTCAATAACTCCGAGAATATCCTGAATCAATTCCTCGTTGGCGTTTTTGACCACCTCTGCATATTGCCGGGCGGTTCTTTTCTTGTAGTTGTCAAACTCAGCCGCCAGACGAAGATAACGATCCTCTAATTCCGCTACGGCGGGTGTCTTCTCTTGACCTGTTTTTAATGCAGCTAATTCAGCCGCCGGGTGTAATTTCTTTGCCACCTTAATCCCACTACAATACAGATTTTTTTACTACAGAGATCCAGAAATGTCAAGCAACTACTCTGATAAAACCTCTGATAAACGCTTGGCAGTGAAGTTTACAATTCCAAGCAGCCTGGAATAGGGCATCCGGGTAGGCCCGATAATCCCCAATGTCCCCTTGAACCTGCCGGCCAGGTATGTCGCCGATAGAAGAGACAATTCCTCGGCGCTCCCCCCTCTTTTGCCCCCGACTCCAACCATGATCGTCGTGCCATCGACTCCGGCGTTAGAAACCAGTTCATAGACGGTCCGGCGTTCCTCGATAAGATCGATTAGCTCCCGAATTCTAACCGGATCCTGAAACTCCGGTTGACTGAGAATATGATGAGTGCCACCGAGATGCAAATCAAACTCATCGGAGAATTTAAGCAACTCTTCCGATGATTCAATGAACATCTTGATCAGATAAGGGTCGCCGCTGGTTGGAGTTGCCAGCCGTTCCTTTAAGCTATTCTTTATCTCACCTATCGTCAGGCCGCAGAGGAGTTCGTTTAATATATACGAGGTTTCCACCAGCCCCTTTTCCTTGAGTTCGCTCTCGACCTCCAAAATGACCGTACGGGCCAAGCCCGATTTCATGGCCAATACCACCATAACCCGTCGATCGGCAACCTGGATTAGCTCCAGCCGCGTCAAAACACCTGATTCAAAGCGAGGGGAAATGGTTATGCCCAACTGCATTGAGACATTTCCAAGTACTCGCGATGTTTGCTCCAATACCTGATCAATCCCCTTAAATTCCAGATTGATATTGGCCTGAATTTTCTCTTTATCGGATTTAGTCAACTTCTCCGGACGAAGCAGATAATCGACATAAAGGCGATATCCCAGGGTAGTCGGAATCCTGCCCGCCGAGGTATGGGGCTGCATTACCAGTTCCCTATCCTCCAGATCCTTAAGGATATTCCTGATTGTCGCCGATGATAAACTCAGGCCGCATTTCTGGGCTAATACTGAGGAGCCTACAGGCTCCGCCGACGAAATGTACTGATCGATAAGGGCCTTGAGAATTTGTTTTTCGCGATCTGTCAGATTCGTGAATGTCATTGCTTGTAAATCCTCATCTACCAAAATATATCTATATTGGTGATAGCCAGTCAAGGAATTTGAATTTCATCGTAGACGCTATTTTACAATTTCCCGGAGCGAAGAATTGAGATAGCTAATCCGGCCCCCAAAAAACCAGCAAAAAGATAGCCGAATAAACCCAATACCGGCAAGCCGTATATTTTTAAGCCTACGTTTAGAGTCATCATCATGGATGAGCCAACAATGATTGCCGCTATGATTAGAGCGAAGGAAAGCCTGTTTGACGATTTATCAAGCTCCAGAATCAGCTTATCCAGGCCGTGAACCTCCAAACCAACTTTAATCTTTCCTTTGTTAAGTTTGCTGGTAAATTCACCTAATTCCTCGGGAAATTTGGTTATAAAATCATGCAGCTCGGTGATAGCGATCTGGGCATCTCGCTTGAGACGTTTGGCGCTGAAACGCCTCATGGCCATTCTTCGAACATATGGCTCAGCGCTTTTGATAAAATCATATTCGGGATCGAGTTGCCGAGCGACCTCTTCGTATGTTACCAGAGCTTTTCCGAAAACCATAAATTCGGATTGCACTCTAATATTGTGCCGATGCGCTATCTCAAAAAATTCATCCGATATTGTCGCCATATCGATCTGTGCCAATGGAATCCTATGATAGCGCGTGATTAATTCGTTGATATCGGTTTCCAGTGCAGTTTCATTGATATCCTCCGGAAGAACACCAGCTTTTTTGAAGGAATAGACTACCAACTTAGGATCGTTATTCACGATGGCGCTCAGCAACTCGGCAGTTTGTTCCATCTGGGTGCTCGACATAATCCCCACCATACCATAATCAACAGGGGCAATTCGACCGCTGGCGGTAACGAAAAGGTTTCCCGGATGCGGATCAGCGTGAAAAAAACCGTCCTCGAAAATCATCTTAAAAACCATCTCGCCACCGTTCCGGCAAACTTCGACAGGATCAATCCCGGCCTCTTTGAGCGCGGCAATATCGGAAATCTTGATTCCTTCGATCCGATCCATGGTTAGTACATTTCGAGTCGTATAGCTCCAGAAAACCCTGGGAATATAAATCCGGGGATCATCTGCGAACTTGCGGGCAAACGCCTCGATATTACGTCCCTCATAGAGAAAATTGATCTCCCTGCGCGTGGTTTTGGCTAATTCATCGACCAGGCCCACCGGTTCATACTGCCGGCTCTCAGGAACATGTTTCTCCAGAAGCAGCGCGATATCGCGCAGGATTGCCATGTCGGCATCGATCACCCGCTTTATACCGGGACGTTGAATCTTAATCACCACCGAGGTGCCATCAAGCAAGGTCGCATAATGCACCTGGGAAAGTGATGCAGAGGCAATCGGAATGGGGTTAAAATCCCGGAAGGTATCTTCAATTTTTTGGCCCAGGTTTAGTTCGATGGCCTTAATAGCCACCTCCGGAGGAAGGGGCGCCGCCTGATCTTGAAGCTTACTTAACTCGATTACCAGTTCTGAGGGGATTAAAAATGGCCTCATCGAAAGAACCTGGCCAAGCTTTATGAAAGTCGGCCCCAGTTCCTCAAGCGCTTGTCTAATCCTCACCGCATAAGATAGCTGAATATGCGGCTCCCGTCGGAAAACCCGTCGCCCAATGCGATAGGCGGTAAGAAGATTAAGGCGTGCTACGACTTCGCCGAAACCATACTTGATAAGAACTGAGATAATCTCTCTATAACGCTTTAAATTTCTGATCGTTTTACCAGGGCTGGTCAGGTTCATCCACTCCCCTTCCGGGAAATTCGTTATGCTTGCAAATGCCGCTCGACTCGTGTTCTTACTAAACCTGTTTGCTAACCTTCCGCTCAAGCTCCGCGAGCCGCGCGTTAAGCTGCTCAATCCGATTAGAAAGTTGAGTTACTTGCTCATTAAATTTAGATGTGAATTTCCCGGAGAGATTCTCAAACATCTCCTCTGTCCGCTTCTTCATCTTCTCCGTGGAATCGATCGATTTATTAACGAAATTCTTTACCGCCTCGGCTCTTTCATCGTTGGTCATCTCGCCCCGTTTGACCAACTCATCGAGCATCTCCTCAGCCTTCTCACGGGTTAACTCAATCGCCCCTATCGATGCCAGGGTTAATTTTCTTAAATAATCCATTTTACTACCTCCCCTTATGTTATTCTTTCAAATTTATCACTTCAACCAAACCTGATATTATCACGGTTTAGACTTGAAATAGTTCAATGCGAAAAATCCGGCATTCTTATTTATTATATGGGTAAAAGGGTAAAAAGAGTATCTCTTTTTGGAAGAAAATCGTGATGTGACCGCTTGCCCTTCCCCCATTTAGCAGCCATTGTGCAAGCTTGATTTACGCGGGTTCCGCCTCCTGACCCAAAGGGTCAGGAGAAAGAAATCCGATTGGGGGAACCAGGAGAGTAATACCCCAGAATGCAATCGTTATTTCTACGGCATTAAGGTATTTCTGTCCAATCCCCAATCGGATTTCTATGCCCCAACTTCGTTGGGGCCGCGGAACCCGCGAGATATGCAATTGCTGATATGATAAAGCCGCCTGACCCTCTTCAGGTCTTATTTACCAGCCACCGGTCGCGCCGCCACCGGCCCCTCCGCCGCCACCGCCGAAACCTCCAAAACCCCCTCCACCACCACCAAAGCCGCCGCTTCCAAAACCTCCACCGCGACGGCCGCCCCCCATCCCCCCAAGCATCATAAGCCAGAATAGACTGGAGCCGCCGCCCAACCCACCGCGTTTGCCGCCGCCGGATACAAGCAGAACAATAATAATGATGAAAATAAGCGCTCCCAGCCCCTGAATACC
>DOTU01000163.1:26901-28059 GCA_003520965.1 Candidatus Zixiibacteriota bacterium | reverse complement strand
TACCGGCTTTGAAACGGGGCACCATCTCTTCGCGCCCGATTTGGCCCAGCAATCCGTCAGGAAGCTGTCCCTCCAGCCCAAGACCTGTCTCAAAACGGTAACTGTGGTAGTTGTTGGTTTCATCATCGATAATTAACAGCACCAAGCCGTTATCCTGCCCCTTTTTGCCAACTTTCCAACCGGAAAGGTACGCTATGGCTTGTTCCTCTATGGTTATGTTGGTAGGAAGAGAATCCTGGATTATCACTGCAATCTCGGCGCCTGTGCTTTTTTCTATGGCTTGAATGGCTTGAGTAATCTGGCTCTTGCTTTGGTTATCGAGCAAACCCATATAGTCGGAAACATAACCTTGCGGCTGTGGTAGAAAGGCAAAAGCCGAAATTGCGGTTAAAATTAGGATCAGTGGAGTTATCTTAATGGTTCTCATTTAGGGATTATATGTATTTAGGGAGAGTAAGGTCAAATAAAAAACGGGGTAATTATGAGGACTTAACCATTATTGAGAATTTGGCCATATTTATGTTGACATTGTTTATCGGTATTATTAATGTTGATTAGTGGATAATTGATACAAAATTAATATTTTGCTCTTTTGAAAATGGTATTAAAAATATATGCTCATAATGATAATTAGTATAGTTACCCGAACTTGTACACCAAGGAGAGAAAATTTATGTTAAAACAGCACTTGGAAACCCTCATTCCCAAATGGCGTGAGGAGATTGGGGCTATTAACAAAGAACATGGCAACAAGGTCATCTCTGAGGTCAACATCGGCCAAGCCTATGGCGGTATGCGCGGCGTGAAAGCAATGATCTGTGACACATCCGAGGTTCCACCCGATAAGGGACTCATCATTCGCGGCATCCCCGTGGCGCAGCTGACCGATAAGCTCCCCGAGGAGGTCCTCTACCTTCTCCTAACTGGCGAACTTCCGGATAAAAAATCACTTAAAGGTTTGCAGGATGATCTGCAGGCCAGATCGAAAGTCCCGGCCTATGTTTGGAAAACTTTGGAGGCGATGCCCAAAGATTCCCATCCTATGGTGATGTTTAACACCGCTATTCTGATTATGGAAAAGGAATCGCTCTTCCGCAAACGTTACGATGAAGGCATGAAGAAAACCGATTACTGGGTTCCCACTCTTGAGGATTCGCT
>DOTU01000163.1:19389-26532 GCA_003520965.1 Candidatus Zixiibacteriota bacterium | reverse complement strand
CTCACATGCTGGGCATAAAAGATAAAACCGGCGAACTCGCCAACCTGATGCGCCTCTATATGGTCTTGCATAGCGATCACGAGGGCGGCAACGTTTCCGCACATGCCTGCCACTGCGTCGGTTCGGCCCTCTCCGATCCATACTATGCCGTTTCTGCCGGATTAAATGGTCTGGCTGGCCCGCTTCACGGGCTTGCTAACCAGGAGTGCCTGGGTTGGGTGCTGATGGTGCATGAAAAGTTCAAAGGTGTTCCAAGCGATCAGGAACTCCGCCAATTCGCCTGGGATACTCTCCAATCTGGAAAGGTTATCCCCGGCTATGGTCACGCCGTGCTGCGCATCACCGATCCCCGTTTTGACGCTTTCCGTGCATTTGGCAAACGCGTTATGGGTGATGATCCGGTCTTCCAGATTGTAGATAAGGTGTTCGAGATAGTGCCCAAAGTGCTTGTCGAGCAGGGCAAAGCCAAGGACCCATGGCCTAACGTTGACGCTGGCTCCGGCGCGTTGCTTTATCATTTTGGTTTGAAAGAGTTCTCCTATTATACCGTGCTTTTCTCGATTTCTCGCGCCATGGGCATGTGCTCTCAGCTTGTTGTAAACCGTGGCCTGGGAATACCAATTGAACGTCCCAAATCGGTGCCGACCGCCTGGATTAAGAAACAGCTCGCAGCCGCGCCTCCGCCCGTAATGTAAAAACCTGACATTCGTTAATCAGGGGATAGGCACTTTGCCTCTCCCCTTTTTATTCGTACGATTAATAACCATTGCTTGAACACTTATGCCGCTTTATCACTCTGTATAATAAACGGGACTTGTAGTCCCGCAACGGCACTGCAAGTGCCACCAAATAAAATAGGGGGTTGTCGAGTCTTGTCAAATTGTTGTTGATTAGATAAATAATTGGGATACTTTTTGATTTACAACGGAAAAGCCAGGAGCTTTTCGGCTTTCCGAGGTGGCCCAAATTGAGTAACTAATTCGTTAAGTTGAACAAATCCCTCGATACCGGAGAAAGTCGCTTTGACGGCGGCATGCTGGTTGGCAATCTCCAACGCTTTAATCGAATTTCCCAGAATCAGATATTGATATAAGAATGTCGCGCTCAACGTGTCTCCGCAACCGGTAGGATCGATTTCTTTGGAAACCGGAATCCCTGCAATATGATAGATTCTCCCTTCAGGACACAGAGACAGAATTGCCCCATCGCGACCGGCAGTGATAATGGCGATTCTCGGACCGGCTTCATGTAACATCGAAAATGCGTCAATAACAGCGCGTCGACTGTCCAGAGGTTTGCCGATTATAGTTGCCAGTTCGTTTTGATTCATTTGTATAATATCCACCGCGGCCAGGTAGTCACGCCAGCGGGGATGATACCGCAAATATCTGCGCTTATTGCTGTCGAAACCAAGCGAGAGGCTGTGATAATCACAATAGATTAGACCCTTGTATCGCTTCTTGAATGAATGCAATTCCTTCAGCTTGACATCGTTCCCGGAAATAAAATTTAATAGAATAGCGTCGCACTTTTCGAGCACTGACCCCAGCGCCAGCGGCGCTTGCTTGCCCGAATTCCGTTCATCGCGACCACCATCGGCGCGGCAAGTCAGATAGTGAGCCGCGTTCGGCCGCCTGGAATAGATAACGCCGGCAAAATCAAACAGAGGCGAAGAACCAAACAGCTTCTCGCTTAAAATTTTAACATCGATTCCCAGACGACAAACCGGATAAATCTTTCCCGTTTTTTGAATTGCCGATAGCGCGGCTAAATTGTAGGCCGTGCCTCCCAGGCTGACGCATGTTTTTCCATCCAGCGTTTTTATCTCATCTTTTACCAGATGCCCAACAACCGCGATTACGGGGTAATTTGGAGAATTAGTGCTCATAACAACTCGAATATAATCAGTTGTCTCCATGGAGAACATAAAAAAAGGGCGCCCGGTAAATCCGGACGCCCAAAAATCACGTTTATGCTATTGTTCATAGCCCCGAGGATTAAACCAAGCTAACATTTGCTGCATGACTATCTCGGCCTGATCCCTTTGAATGAAATAGAGCGGGAAGCAGAAATAGGAGGTTTTGAAAGTACCTCTATCCCAGCGGACAGCCACCGGAAACCCCTCAAACCTCGACGTATCGGCATTGATAGCTTTGAACTTGTAGATCGTTTTCGAATCATCATTACGTCTGCTTAGGTAATCCACGCCAAATAAGCCATGAGAATACCTGTAAAACGTCGTATCGGGGCCTTGTGCACGCGCCCAGTTGCATTGAGCGACCGTTAGCGTATCAACCGCTAAATCCGGAAATCCCGGAATAATAGCGGCCGCACCGGCAAATTCTGCTTGATGGAGATCAAGTTCCTGCTGCGCAAAAACGCTGGACAGGTTGAAATATCTGTAAGTTATGGAATGGGACCTATTGGCATCTCCGTTGGTATTAAACTCAATCAACCCAGTTCCTTCATCGAATGATTGGCGCCCAATAATCCAAATCATTCCATTTACATCCAGATAACGCGAATATTCGGGTTCCTGGATATCGCTCTTTAGGGGTTTTGTGTAATCGGTATCGAGAATAATGACCATTCTGTGGTTGTAAAGATCCGCTTTCAGAACCGGACGAGCCGTATTTAACACCTGATAATCCTTCCAATCGACATCGAGGGAAGTGTCATATCCTGCGGTCTGCAACAATCGCATATAGAAGTTGCGCACTGAATCGCGTCTGGCAATCAGAAGTTCACCTGCTGATCTCCCATCATTGGGATTGGTACCATTATAATAGTAAGAATGGTTAGCGACCAGAATCGGTTTGGTATTTTCGGGGTGCCTGATCCAGGTTGGCTCGTAAATTATCAGTAGTGCCCGGGCAGGTACTGATGGCGTAAAGGCATCATCCCTGTTACGCGCATAAACGATATAATAACCGGTTTGCAAATTGGTGAGAAACACTTGCTTGCTGGTAATCCAATGATCTGTCGAATCAGTTGGAGAAACCAACTCACGGTATGACCCCGTCGTATCGGCATGGAGTGAATCGGCAAAAGGTCCATAGAGTCGGATATTCCATTCGAAATCGGGCTGTATGCTGCCGGGAATATCGATCGAATCCTTGCCAACCCAGGCAACTCTGATTCCCTTCCAGGAAGATGTTGTTTCAGGCAGGCACCATTGCGGGTCCGCGGTGACGCCATCCAAGGTGGTGGGAACCACCAGATAGCAGGTTGGCGGATGGTTGTTCCGAGCCACATGCTTGTAGATTATGCTTGAAAACAAGCTGTCCTCATCCATAGCCTTGATGAAAACATACTGATCGACATATGCCGGAGTTCCATCTGCCAACGTATCGGAGACGGAATACAGCGGGATCGTAGCCGAATCAGTGTGAATGATCGTCCAGGTGAAACCTGCTGGAAAATTCGCAAGTAACGCATCCATCGAGCCGGAGCCAATTAAAGAATCGACTGTTGCGGCATACAAAACTGTGTATTGATAATCTAAGACTACGCCATCCTGATCGGTACTGAACCAGTGCAGATTCGGATTAAAGTGATTTAAAGAATCGGTCGGCACTTGCGCCCAGAAGATCGATGGTGGCTTGGGAGCCAGCAGATCTCCTTTCAGCGATTTCTCGCTGCAAGCGGCAAAGACCAGAATAAGCGCGGCCAGAATCAAGAAAACAATCGGTATTAGTTTTTGGTTTTTCATGCGCCATCCTCCCCTTAAAACCTGAATCCGAATGAGAAACGGTTTACTGAATCAAGATAGCCAAGGTCCTGGTAAGCGTAATCGAGAGTCAGGCGATAGCTGGATAATGGCATCCTGATCCCGGCGCCGAAAGTCAGGCCGTCTCCAAATTTATTTTTATCGTTGTAATCATAGTTGAATTTCTTGCCAACTCTGATCGAATACTTATCGCTGAGCCAGTACTCCAACCCCATATTGTACTTTTCGAGATTATCATTGGGGTGGGAAACCTGAACCGCGGCCGTTAGACGTGAGCTTTCTGATTGGATAACATCAATTGCGGTACCAAATCTAAAATCGGTCGGAAGAGGATAAGAATCGTTGATGAAAGTCATATCCGGACCGAAATTTGCAATGACCATACAGATCTTAAAGTTGCGGAAACCGGTATCGTAATAGGTCCCAAGATCCATTCCCCAGCCCGTAGCCTTGTAAGTGTGCAATAGCTGAGTAATATACTTGGCCGTGATTCCAACCGAAAACCGATCAGTCAATCCTGCGCTGTAAGTCAGGCCTAAAGCCATATCCTGCGACGTGAAAGTTGTGCCATTACCTCTTGGATGCCTGTAATCGGTAACGTCCATATTATCCATATGAAGAGCATATAGTGCTGCACCGAATGAACCGGCCAGAGCTGGCGCCGGCAGCACAAATCCAACGAATTCGTATTGGATTCCAGCAGGATACTGAACGTGGGTAAAAACTACTTCCTTTTGCGTCAACAACGACAGAGCGCCAGGGTTGTAGTAGAGGACCGAGGCATCGTCAGAAACACCCAGGAAGGCCTCACCCATGCCTATGGATCGCGCCGATACCCCGATCTGCAGGAACTTAGCCCCCGCGGTTCCCACCTTAGCCTGCCCGAAACAGAAGCTGGGCATAAGGAGTATTACCGCTAAAGGCAACAATAAAATAAGTTTTTTCATTAAGCCTCCTGGTCTATTTAATAATTGCTAACTTCCCAAGCTCATGGTAACCGTTGGCGCCTTCGATCACATAAATATATATGCCGGAGACAACGGCCTGCGCATTGCGACTGATGAGATCCCAGTAACAAACATCGTCAGTGAGCGTATAGGGAACATCGCCTTGATTGATCTGCTTAACAAGATCGCCGTCGATCGTAAATATCCTGAGCACCCAACCCGGCGGCAGGCCCTGGAATTTAACACGACGATCAAAAACCGTATTGCCCGATCTGTCGGGGTCTTCCCATCCTCTGTCGAGATATCCACCTGGTTTGGTGGCATCGGTGAAGATATAGGGATTGGGATAAACTGCTACTTTCGTTTGGGCGCCGGTTGCTATTGGGTAAACGAGTTGGGCATTAACAGCAGTCGCCGTTTCCAGCGAGGCAAGCTTCGTTACCGGGTTACCGTAGTCGAAAGCGGTTACTGCAAAAAACAACCCTTGAGCCTCAGAGAGATTAGTCAGTTCATATTGATACCAGCGAGTCGAATCAGGAACTCGGATTCCGTCCAAGCCGGTATTCCAACCGTATGGTTCCCAATGAGCCAGGTAAGTATCAGTAGGAGAATAATGAGTCGAATCTAAATCCTCCATCCGGAAATTGTGCCAATCGAAATCGGGGTGTATGGCTTGGAATTCGTCGAGGCGTCTTGGCGGTTTATTCCATTTTGCCCATTGTGCCGGGCTTTGAGTGGTATCCCACCAGGTATAGTCGTAATCGATCAAATCATATTCGCCTAAGAGCGTATAATCGTCGCTACGTCCGGTTTTTGACATGTAAAGACGATACCCTTCAAAATCAGCATTTTTAGAAAAAATATCCACTTTAGTTTCGGTTATGTTGCCGTCCCACAGCAGAGAAACCCTATTGGCCCCGGGAGTGATAGATAAGATTGGAGCCTGTGGTGGCGGTGGGCCTGCGAAATCAGGCACACCATCGCCTTTATACCAAAAGGTATCACCGATTGCGGTAATACGATATTTCCCGAAATATCCATCTGGTAGCAGAGGCCCAGGGCCATCGGGATCGGTATCGACTCCGGGATTATCATAAACCCAGTCAGCCCACTGCGCATTTGTGGCAAAATCGGTGAATGAAAGCCTGTTGTAATATTCCTGAATAGTGGCTGAATCTGTTTCGAAACCCTTCAAATGATCTTCGTAATTTAAGGGATCGGAATGAAAATTCTCACCGCAGATATATGCAGTGGTCAATTTCAGAGTATCTCCGGCCCTGATTTCCGCAAATGGGCCGAATGAGAACAGGTAGCGTGTGTCATAACCGTTGGCGAGATTTCTGGCTGTTACATCAGGTGGCGGCGAGATCCAGCCATCATGCGCGTACCCGCACCATATTTGATCATAATCAAATTCGCCGTTCGACATAACTTTATATTTAGCTACATCGCCACCGGGTGTGCCAATGCCGCCTCCAGGGAAAGCGTCCTCACCGAATGCTGACTTTCTCGGACCCCAATCCAGTGAGGGATCGATATTGGATATCCACCAGTTGAAGGTAGTCTTTAGCAGACTATCTTCCAGAGGGGTTCTGACCACCCTGACGCCGGAGACACCGCGGGGTGACCGGTAATCATATGCGCCATCATAAGGTTGGCCGTCGTTATCTGCGATCCAGGCGGTATTGATCCGGTTGGTATCACCTTCAACAACGAATAGCGAATCGAAACCGCAAATATCGTCTTGCGCCCCTTCTTCATCGCCATAAGCATACTCCGAGCTATGGTAAACATCGGCATCAATATATAGACCGACCCAGAGATCTTTGAGATCCCGATGGCCAATATTGGCAATATCGAAATCAAACAGAATGAAATCTTCAGCGTACTCATAGCTCCAGGCGTAACTGCGCTGCGTAATCTGAATACCGAGTGGAATATGAGGCCTGCCATCATTCGGATCCTGGGATACAACTGATACCGAAGTCACAGTATCGGTGTAAATCGCAACATAATCCTGCTCGGATTTGGCGCCTGTCGTATCGCCGTATGGATACACGTCCGACGGTCTGGTCGAACGAACTTCTATCGCTCCGCCCGGCGCAATTGATGGGAACATCTCAAACAGATCCCCCCACCAACCGTCGTTACCGATAGAAACTAACGTATCCAAAATAGGTTGCCCCAGTTGATTTGTAGTATCGATAACCGCCCCAATCCACAGCGCTCCCTGGAAGAGATAGGTGAGATTGCTTCCTCCCGGGAACATGCAGCTTGGAGCTATCAGGTATTTTCCGCTCGCATCCTCAAATGCGCCGTCCTGACTTCCGAAAAATCCGAAGTTGGTTACACTCATCCAAACCTTGCCGACATCGTGAACCCGCAACTGGCTGTTGATAAGCGCTGCCGGCTTGGCCAGCCTCCTCGGACCGTTCTCATCAGCTTCCTTTCGGAACGCGGCTTGAA
>DOTU01000163.1:15579-19030 GCA_003520965.1 Candidatus Zixiibacteriota bacterium | reverse complement strand
CCGTTCAACGAGGCGTCGAACATTTCTATTTCAACCATTCTAATCATCTTGCCTTTCATCCGGTTCGAGTCAGCTATTAGAAATTCAGGCTCATCCCGAATTGAATTTGTCTTCCAGGGTCGTAATTGGCCGGATTAGTATCCCGCGATAAGCCGGTTTCAATTTGGCCTAATACATTTCTATTGGTGTAAGCTAATCCGGTATTAGAGTAAACACCGTTAACATTCCTGGTATCGAAAATATTCTGAATGCTGACCGTCACTGTGTAGTTCAGCTTCCAGGCCTGGAAGTTTTTATCGTATCTGACATCAACCGTTGAATTGTTACCCATCCTCTTGGAATTGCCCAGAGGCTTTTCTCGGCCAACTAACACCAACCCCGGGAATGAAGCGTCTGGAGTGTATGGCTTACCGGTTTTAAACTGCCAAATAAAGTTTAAAGTCCAGTCATCCGGTAAAGTCAAGATTCCAAATTTTGGATGAGTATTCTTTGCGGCACGAATATCGGCGTTGACCGTAATTTGATGCCTGATATCCCAATCGAGAGGCCTCTCCTGAATCGGAATCTCCTCGTTGTATACCCTTCTGATGTAATCATCCATAGAGGATGCATTTTTCCCGAATGCCCAGGTATATTGATAGTTTAAAGATCCCGCAAAAAAGTCTCCATAGCGCTTCTCGAGCTGCATCTCCAGACCACGCGTCCGAGCGTAATCGACATTTGAGTAGATATCAGTGGTTATCGGCCCGTATACTTCGCGAACAGAACTCAAAAGACCATAATAGTCCTTATAGAAACCCGAGAGATCCAGAACATAACCCTGAGCGATAGAATACTGGATACCCAACTCATAGGAGATCGTTTTCTGGAAATCAAGATTCGGATTTCCGATTAACCCGAAAGTATTCGAGGCTTGTGTAGGCCGCATAAACATGTTTTGGAGATCCGGCAACTGATAGAAATGCCCGTAGTTGAAGTAGAGTTTGGCTTTCTCGGCCACGGGGAAAGAGAATGAAACTCTGGGCGAAAACTTATTACGCGAGTTAAAAATCGTTCTCCCCTGGTAGTTATCCTGGTTGAAGGTAGAATCAAGCACTTCGTTGGCTTGCAGGTAGAACTCATAACGGAATCCCAGATCGGCGATCATTTCGCCATATTCCATCTTATCCCTGATATAGAATGAACCCTGTTTCGGTGTCCGAGTATAGAAGTCGCGGAAATAGCCGCGGTCCGGCCACAAGCCGCCGTCAGAATTACCGTTGTATGTTTGATCCGGATATTGAATCTCGTTCATATCCAAAGTCATATCCTTGTATTCCAATCCCGACTTGATCTCATGCTGCTTCGAAACCTGGCTGGTCAGGTTCAGGCTGAACGTGTTGGTGGTTGTTTTGGTCATCTGCCAGAGACCATACTGATCGAATCCAGAATCCCAGAAGCCGTCGGTTTGATCGTATATGCCATTACCATTGACATCCACAAAAGGTTCGCCGTAATCGTAACGGCCATTGGGGGCATCGTACCGGCCGTTGTTATTGAGATCCTGATAAGGAATTCCTGCACTCCAGGTATCATTAGGCCCGTCATGCCTGCCGTTATTGTTCAAGTCCCAGGCGCCTTTGAAAATATCATGTCCGGCCGGGTTGCTTTCTGGCCCATTGTATCTGCCATCGAGGTTAACATCGATAAACGGTTCGCCCAAACTCTTATCACCGTCAGTAAAAGGTTCCGCCACATCGATACGAGTAACATCCTGTAATTGAGGATCGTATACGCCGTTGCCGCGGCCGAGACTGTCGGTGTAAGCGAAATCGCCAAAATCGAAGCTACCGTTTTTATTGATATCTTCGTATGGCTCATCGTAATATTTGCCATCGTGATTTAGATCGACAAAAGGCTCAGCCGCATCCCACACGCCGTTGCCATTCAGATCGTTAAATATCTCGCCGGTATCCCATGTTCCGTTATGGTTGGCGTCGACAAACGGCTCCTCCGGATTGTAAATGCCATTGCCATTGACATCGGTAAACGGCTCAGGATCGCGAACTCCATCTCCGTTGTAATCCTTAAAGGGATCCCCGGAATGGTCGTATTTGCCATTATGATTGGCATCGAAAAACGTCTGATCGTTGGTGATAGGTTCGGCTCTATCGTATTTTCCGTTTCTATTCAGATCGGAATAAGGCTCGCCGATATCGGAATCATAAACACGGTTTCCGTTGAGATCGGTGAAGGGCTCGCCTGTATCATAAACTCCATTGGCCAGAAGATCCTCAAATGGCTCACCGAAGAAACCATCATGATTGGTATCGATATAAGGCTCCGCTTGATCCCATTGGCCGTTGTTGTTGACATCGGTGTAGCTCTCATAGTGTTCGGAGTTAACGAAATCACCGGGAGTGCGGGAGCCCGGTCTCTCCTCGAAATGCTGTATAAAACGGTTAATCTTCAGTTCGCCATAAGTATTTTTCAGGAATCCCGGAGAAAAGGTAAAAGCTGCTCCATAGATTTCTTTGGATTCATCAATTGTCGGGGCAGTTGATGGCGTGTAAAGGTATGAGTAAGAGAAACCGTTGAACTTTTGCCAGAGTTTTCTGTAGTTCGTAGATAATTTATACTTGCCATTTTCATCCATCTGCCAGGTTAGCTTGGCATTGGCAGAGTAGGAATTATTTTTCCGATTGGGTATCTTTATACCTAAAAACTTCTCGTAGCCATAATCAACTTTGGAATTAGCCGACGGGTAATTGTTGTAGTCGACATAGCTGTTCGACTTATCTCCCGAGAAGCTGATAAAATAAGCCATCTTTTCGCCGGGCCACTTAAGACCCATGGCGGGGAATAGCACATCGGAAATACCCGGAATTGGCCCGGATAAATTCCACTCCAACCTGTCGCTGTTGAAAGAATATTTGTTCAGGCTGCTCATCCCAAAATCATCGGTCAGAAACTCAATCCGGCCCGACGTGGTTCTGGTGTCGCCACCTTTGCCAACTACGTTGATAATGGCCGAGTTCACACCGCCGTATTCAGCGTCGAAATTGCCCTTCAAAACCGAGAGCTGCTCGATCTCGCTGGACGCGATATCGACCGCTTGCCTCTGGGCCACTCCATATCCGCCCAAAGGATCTTTTACCTCGATACCATCCACGATATACGAAATCTCACCGGCGCGGCCGCCGCGCGAATGCAAAAGCCCGCCCTCTTTAACAAAGCCAGGCGTGCTTTTAAGAAGCTGGCCAAGATTGGTCACCGGCATGGTCTTTATCTGATCGGCTGTCTTGGTAAAATCGTTGGTAGTCTTAAACCTGTCAATCGTCTTGATAGGAGCGGTTACAATAACAGGTTTGGTTTCGATGGCGCTGGATGTCAGCTTGAAGTTCTGCTGGGTTGTTACGTCTGCCTGCACTTCGACACCCTGGGCAGTGGTCTTATTATAACCCACTGTTTG
>DOTU01000163.1:0-15255 GCA_003520965.1 Candidatus Zixiibacteriota bacterium | reverse complement strand
GCGGCGCCCATCGTAGTGTTTTCGATTTTTACCGAAACACCCGGGATCGGCTCGCCCTTCTCGTCGGTCACAACGCCAGAGATCTTACCGACTGTACCGGCTATCGCGCTGGAAGCCGCTACCAAGGTTATCAGAAAAATCGATAATAATGGTAAAATCCATAACTTTCTGAACCTCATTCCTTAACCTCCTTCGTGGTCTTGCTTCGCAGGGGAAAATTCAAATATTTTAACAATCCTTTTCTATAACGCGCAATATAATTATCGGGAGATAACTGCGGCTCACGTTTTTCCTATCACCCTAAAACACGTACCTTATCCCGACCACCTGTGATACAGGCGGCCCCCTCTCTTTATTCCCCCGAATTTGTTTTTTTTCGGGAACAAAGTCAAGCCATTTCTACAGTTTGGACGGTGCTTTATACTTTTACCAAAACCCGCACCCGGCCCCGTTCTTGCATCAGAATCCTCTGATCACGTCCCCCCCCGGACGCCCGTAGATTATTAATATCAAAGGTCTCCCTTTCATACCATCTATGCGCCTTTATAGTGGACTTAATAAATCGGGAGCATCTCGGCAAAACCATGGAAACCACCGGCCTGTTCTCTTTGACCTTGGCCGCAATTTTATCATATAGTGGATTTCCCACGTTAACTATTATTTGTCCTGAAAATTAGCAATCTAAAAATACTGATAAAAAAGGGGCGGATTCCGTAATCCACCCCCAATCTTCGGCTATTGGCGTCCTTTTTAAGCGCAACGCAATAACCTCAATCTTGCTTACTTAAGCAGAGTCATCTTCTTTGTAACCTCAGTGTCGTTGGTCCTCAAGGTGTAGAAATAAACACCGCTGGCAACTCCATTGGCATCCCAGTTAACCTGATGCTTACCCGCATCCAGCTTACCGTTTACCAATGTCGAAACCCTGGCCCCGGTGATATCATAGACCGAAAGTTTGACCATCGATCCCTTGGTCAACTCAAAATCGATATTGGTTCTGGCGTTAAATGGATTTGGATAGTTCTGTGCCAGTGAGAAATCCCTGGGCTGCTGAATATCCTGGCTAACGCCAAACGGGAAATTGTATGCCAAATGTAATACAGGGTTATCAGTTGTAAAGCCTTCGGTTTGTACAACTGCTCCGGCATCCTTGTCGTTAATATAGATTAGGTGCAAATCATCGTTGTAAGAATATTCCGCAAGCGAGGACCAATTGTCGGAATCGCAGTAGCCCGGTTCGCAGCCGGGGCTCTGGGAATCGGTTAGATTCAACTTTGGCTCCCATGTTAAGCCATCATCAACCGATTCCTGAAGATAGATATCACCATTGGCAAATCCACCCGCCGAGCAATCCGTGGAATCCCAACTGGTATAAGCCACCCAAACATGTTGCGATGGAAATGGGTCGACCGCGCAGGAAATCCTGGTAAATGCGAAATTACCAGCACCCATATCGCACCCTTCTTGAGGCCAGACTGTGTCGAATTTGGCAAAGCTACTAATGATATTTGTATTACTTGCCCAATGGTAAATGTGAGCTCGGCCGTAATAAAAGTATGGAGGATGATTGATTGTGTCAGATACAAACTGCGCTGGCCAGACAATATGCAGGTTGTCGTTATAATCGTATACGGCGCTTACCTCGCTCCAGGCGTAAAGAGAATCGTTGTTTAAATGGTAGTTGGTGACGTTTACCTTGCCGGTAGTCCAATTCCATGTAATACCATCGGTAGATTGAATGTAATAAACATCGCTTCTTCCACCGGTGGTATCATTTGCGAATGGATGGCAATATATAATTGCTACCTTATCAGATACCTTGCTTGAGACTACAATGGCAGAAATGGTCTCGCCCGTATCAACCGGAACCATAGCAGTCCAGGTTGATCCTCCATTATTTGAACGAGTATAGCCTATAGGCATGTAAGAGTATGATAGATTGGTAGTAGTTGTGGTTGCGACTAATTGTATGCGATTCTGATGATCGACGGTAATATAAGGCCAGCCCGTCCTGTTATTACCCATCCTGCTTGATGGGTGACCGGTGTAAAAAGTCCCCTGACATTGGAACACATCCCTGGCGACATATAGAGATTCGCTCCCACTCGATAAATTGTGATAAGCAATCACAGTCCGGTCACCTTCGCTGCTCCCGATCTGACAATATCCGGAACCGGCACGATAAGCAACACCCTCTCCCTCCCCCGGCCAGGGCGATGGGAGATCAGAACCAAAACAATTGTAGCTGACATTTCTGGTTACTCCGTATTGGTCGCTCCACATCCAGGCAAAATGCATCCCGCCCTGACTATCGATTACCATCCTGCGCCCCGTAGAACCATTAGTTTGATATTCATACTGGGTGTAGCCAATAGTATCAGCTATGCAAATTGCATGGGGAGTTCCGGGATAATATGGCGCCACTGCCGGTAATGATTCCGTGCCATTCAGGAAGTTAGGGTGCATCGGTATCGCTTTTGTTCTTACCGGATTAGCTGCCACATCCGAGCCACCGAATATTAATAGCCCCAAACCAAAAATTATTATCATTTTTGTCATCTTGATTTCTCCTTGGAAGCAGTTAACAGCAAATTACGGAAATTTTATAGCCGTTTCAATCTCACTGCCCTTACAATTGACAATTTCTCGGATCCAACGAAAGTAAATCAATGTTGCATATATATATTATCAATATTGGGAAAAAATGTCAATATTAAAGGGGGCAAATCTTTTTAAGGATTCGCCCCCTGATTCCAGCTGTAGTAAGCCGCCATCTATGGCTTGCAACGGCTTAAAACGCTTCTACTTAAGCAGAGTCATCTTCTTTGTAACCTCAGTGTCGTTGGTCCTCAAGGTGTAGAAATAAACACCGCTGGCAACTCCATTGGCGTCCCAGTTAACCTGATGCCGACCAGCATCCAGCTTGCCGTTTACCAATGTCGAAACCCTGGCCCCGGTGATATCATAGACCGAAAGATTGACCATCGATCCCTTGGTCAACTCAAAATCGATATTGGTTCTGGCGTTAAATGGATTCGGATAGTTCTGTGCCAATGAAAAATTCTTGGGCTGCGGAATATCCTCATCAACGGATGTAACCGGAAACGCCAGATATAACATCGGGTTATCGGTTGCTGCGCCTTCGGTTTGTACAACTGCTCCGGCATCCTTATCATTGACATAGAATAGATGCAGGTTGCTATTTAAAGTATACTCTGAAAGCGACGACCAGTTATCGGCATCACAATCACCAGCTTCACAAAGGGGAGTCGGCGAGGCCGTCATATTAACCTTGGGAAGCCAGGTGGCGCCATTATCGTTGGATTGCTGCAAATAGATATCACCATTGGCAAAACCCGTATTTGAGCAATCTGATGTATCCCAACTGGTATAGGCTACAAATACTTGCTGTGAGCCAACTGTTGGATGAACTGACACTGAGAATCTTGTAAATACAAAATTCCCAGCGCCCATATCGCACCCTTCTTGGGGCCAAGTGGAATCAAAACTGGCGAAAGAACTAATTGAATTCGATGTCGCATCCCAATGGTATAAATGAGCGCGACCATAATAGAATGATGGTGTAGAATTTATGGGGCCGGATGTATACTGCGCATTCCAAACAATGTGGAGGTTATCGTTGTAATCGTATAAGGCGCTAACCTCTTCCCAGGCGTAAAGGGAGTCGTTATTCCGATGGTAGTTGGTAATATTAGTTTTGGGCAAGAAGCTATTCCAGGTGATACCATCGGTAGATTGTATATAGTAGATATTGTTTCTACCACCTGTTGTGTCATTTAGATAAGGATGGCAGTAAACGATGGCCACCTTATCGGATACCTTACTGGAAACGATCACGGCGGAAATGCCCCGGGTAGTGTCGACAGGAGCCATTGCTGTCCACGTTGTCCCGCCATTATTGGAACGAGTATAACCGATCGGTTCATAGGAATAGGCCAATCCGGTTACTGTAGTGGTAGCAACTAACTGAATCCTATTGTTGCGGTCAATTGTAATATAAGGCCAGATTAGCTTGTTCAAAGTGCCAATTCTATTTGGAGGGCGACGGGTATCAAATGTACCCTGACATTGGAAAACATCCCGGCCAACATAAACAGATTCGGCCCCGGTAGGCGCATAATGCCAGGCACAAACAGCTCGATCATCGATGCTTACGCTAATTTGAGGATAACCGGAGCCCGCCTTACCAATGCTAACTCCTTCACCTGGCCAGGGGGAGGGAAAACTGGGTCCAAAACAGTTGTACCTTATGTTTCTGGTCACTCCATATTGATCGCTCCACATCCAGTCAAAATGCATTCCGCCCTGGCTGTCAATTACAATCCTGCGGCCGGTAGAAGCGTTGGTTTGATAATCATATTGGGTGAAGCCCATCGTATCGCCGGGCGACTGGCAGATCAACCCGGGCGCGCTCGGATAATAAGGTACAACACCAGGCACAAATTCCTCGCCGGTTAAACGCAACGAACTATTGGACATTTGTTGCATCTTAACCAGATCGGCTGCAATAACCGACCCGGATAATAACGTTAACGCAAGCAAGATTGTTAAAAACAATAGCTTTTTTGTCATTTGAATTTCTCCTTTTATTTGTTGTTTATGGCTTATTCAACAAAATGAAAATTTCGCAAACATTTACCCGCATTAATTCTACCTCAAATATGATACTATAAAGCACATATATTATTCCATATATTTTTTTAGTAAATATCAAACATAAGTCTCTCATGAATAAAACCCATAAATAGTCAGAATATTCCCCTGCGAATGCTAATGACCTACAATGAGTTATGCCGGATTGCCGCGCGGCTTGGTAATAACCAGGTAATAAAAATAATAGGAGGGCCCACAAAAGAATCACTCTTTTACCTAAAATCAAAGGGGCGAATCCCTGTGATTCGCCCCTAAAATTCGGTTCTGCGCGCCTGGTTTTACATCGCGCCATGACCCACAATTGCTTACTTAAGCAGAGTCATCTTCTTGGTAACCTCAGCCTCGTTCGTCTTCAAGGTGTAGAAATAAACACCGCTGGCAACTCCGTTGGCATCCCAGTTAACCTGATGCTTACCCGCATCCAGCTTACCGTTTACCAATGTCGAAACCTTAGCACCGGTGATATCATAGACCGAAAGATTGACCATTGATCCCTTAGCCAACTCAAAATCGATATTGGTTCTGGCGTTAAATGGATTTGGATAGTTCTGTGCCAGTGAAAAATCCTTGGGCTGAGAGATGTCATCGCCTACCGCAGATACTGGGAAAGCGAGATATAGCATCGGGTTGTCTGTGGCAGTACCCTCCGTTTGCGGTAGACCGCCGGCATCTCTATCGTTGACATAGAATAGATGTAAACTGTTGTTGTAGGTGTATTCCGATAGAGATGACCAATTATCGGAATCGCAATCGCCTGGATCGCAAAGAGGAGACTGGGAAGCGGTCATATTAACCCTGGGTAGCCAGGTGGCGCCGTTATCGTTGGATTGCTGCATATAAATATCGCCGTTGGCAAAGCCGCCGTTCGAACAGTCTGAAGTATCCCAGCTGGTGTAAGCCACAAATACCTGCTGAGAGCCAACTGTCGGGTTAACAGAAACCGAGAATTTGCAGTAAACGAAATTCCATCCGCCCATATCGCAGCCTTCTGACGGCCAAGTGGAATCGAAGCTGGCGAAGGAGCTAATTGAATTTGCTGTCGCATCCCAATGGTACATATGCGCGCGGCCGTAGTACATAGCGCCAAGGCCGTTTCCTAAGGAATTGACTGGGCCGCTTACGTACTGCGCGTTCCAAACTATATGTAAGTCGTCATTATAGTCATAAACCGCGCTAACTTCAGTGTAAGCGTAAAGGGAATCGTTATTACGATGATAATTTGTGATATTGGTCTTGGATGTCCACGGCCAGGTAGTGCCGTCTGTAGATTGAATGTAATAAATGTTGTTTCTACCTGATGTCGTGTCGTTAAGGTACGGGTGGCAGTAAACGATTGCCACCTTATCGGATACCTTACTTGAGACAACAATGGCAGATATAGTTCTGGTAGTATCCACTGGAGCTATGGCTGTCCATGTAGAGCCGCCATTGTTAGAGCGGGAATAACCGATAGGTTCGTAAGTGTAGGACATTCCTGTCGTCGTGGTAGTTGCTACCACATGAATTCTATTGTTACGGTCAACTGTGACATAGGGCCAAACCAGCTTGTTGGCGCTAATTCTGTTTGGCGGGTGGCCAGTGAAGAATGTGCCCTGGCACTGGAAAATATCTTTTGCTGCGTAAAGCGATTCGGCGCCTGTAGCGGCATTATGGTACGCGCAGACAGCGCGGTCATCGGTGCTTACGCTGATCGTTGTGTAACCAGAGCCTGCCCGATAAGCAACGTTCACGCCCTCTTGAGGCCAGGGGGACGGAAAGCTGGGGCCAAAACAGTTGTATCGAATATTCCTAGTAACTCCATATTGATCGCTCCACATCCAGTCAAAATGCATTCCGCCCTGGCTGTCGATTACAATCCTGCGGCCGGTGGAGCCGTTGGTCTGATAATCATATTGGGTATAACCCATCGTATCGCCAGGCGAACAAATTAGACTAGGGCTTGAGGGGTAATATGGCACCACTGCTGGCACAGGTTCTGCGCCAGAAATATATAGCGGCCTTGTCGGAATTGGCCGAGTCTTAACCAGATCAACCGCGAAAGCCGACCCGGCAAGCGCAATTAGCATAAGCACAATCGCTAAAATCAAAATCTTTCTTGTCATTTAATTTCTCCTTAACACTTGATGTTGAGTTTAATCACAATGAAAAAGTTTCGATATCACCTCCCTCGCTTCAAAATTCTCTTTCAATACTGATACCATAAAACGTTCTTATTACTTCTTTTAAAATCTGTCAAAAGCTCATCTGCCGGTCCTGCCTGGCTGGAAAAGTGCTCTTCGAATGCCTGTCTGAAATGTCCCACCACGGTCTCAATTGGCATTGTCACGTTAGACTGTTCTAGCAGATAGGCTGTATTGGCATCCATAGCCAACCTCATCGATTCCCTATCCGCTGTCTTGAGATAGTTTGTTAATTCGATAATGGGCCTGATTAGCGGAATTGACCCCTCCTGTATGGTACAGCGCTCAAAAACCCTCTGAGCCGATGCTATCAGTTTCTTTTCAGCCACTGTAATCTCGCCTGCATCGGTCTGGGCAAAACATGGACCGGGCATAGTTCGCGGACGGTTACTCAGGTTTCGCCACTCGGCTGTTATTCTCATATTAGAAAGGCCCACTATGAGCACGTCCGTAATCCGGGCAAATATCTGCTTTGCCTGGAGAGCAGTTGTTCCGGCCGCATGAGGCATGGCCACACAATAGCAAAGATCATGACCATGCAAAAGCTCTCGGCCTCCCGTTGGCCTTTGCACAACGGGAATATGGTCACGCTGACAGGAAACCAGATCAATTCTTTTAAATGGGTTTTGATTGCAGCCAAAACTTATAGTTGGCTTATCCCATGTATAAAACCGAACCATAGGAAGATCCGGAGTGATAACTTCACCAAAATACCGATCAGCTTCCATATTCATCTGCCCGGCCCAGTCAAGGGTAACCGAAAATCTAAAATTGTATTCTTTTGTCAAAGTGCGCCTGATAAAAATACCGCAAAAGCAACCCCATTTGATTGCCTTAGCGTTTTATTAATCAATAATTCCTATCCCCAAAAACTCCTGCTTCTGCATTTACTAAACTCGGGTAAAACAAAAAAAACAAGCAGGCAGAAGCACTTGCACAAGGCAAGTAATCTCCAATTGCTGAAAGATTATGCGGATAAAGACGATATGTCAAGTGATTTATGAATTCACTTAAGAAGAATCATACGGTAAGTTTTTTCAACACCGTCGATGCGATAATAATAAATGCCTGATGTGGCAGCGTGGCCAAATTCGCTAGCATTCCATTCGATAATATTATCGCCGGGCTCAATTCGGATGGTTCTGCTTCCAATCTGTTGTCCAAGCATATTATAAACTGACAATCGGCTTGAAAGCTCCAAACTGCGATCTGAATAAACCTTGATTAATGTCTTCGAATTAAACGGGTTAGGATAGTTGCCCAAAAGCGAAATATTTCCGCCGGGCAATTGCCCGTCCGATACCGCCTCAGTTTCACTCCCCAGGTAAAAATCGATATTTAGAGCCTCGGGATTAGTCATCAAATCAAGATATAATTGATCAGGATATTCCCGGTAATCATATCCGTATAAATCGCAGGTAATCCGATAATACCCCGGTGCCAGACCACTGACAATCGAATACTCCCCAAAATCATCGGTTCTGGCATAAGCAGTTGGCTCGGTTTGCCCCTCATGGAATGCGTATATCCTGGCGCCTGAGATCGGACCATCTGATGATGTTACATTGCCGGCAATTGTTAAACCGTTATTACCATAATCCTGTGTAATCGCCTCAGTGCGAATATTGCTAAAGTGATCCGTCAGTTCGATTACCTCGCCATTCTGCCAATTCTCCGACTGCGGATAAAAATATGGGATGATATAGGTTCCGGAGAACATCAGCAGGTAACGGCCAGGTGCCAAACCGCTAACCATAAACCCTCCATCACCGCCGCTATAGGCTGATCCCGCAACCCGACCATTTTCAGCATTTATCGCTGTTACCACTACACCCTCAAGCTCATTTTCCGTATACTTATTTACGACCGAGCCTGAAATCGATAAATTATGAACAACTGATAAATCAATCGGGAAATTAACATCTCCGGCAACTATTCCGGACCGAATACGGATAATATTGGCACTCATCGGTTCATAGCAATTATTGTAATAAAGGGCTGTCGACATGTTATCGGGACCGGTATAAACACAAAAAATAAAATAATCACCGGATGGTACCTTGAGTTCATAGCTGCCATCAACATCCGAGATAGCGGTTATTAAATTCGGATCCTGCCAGAAATCATGCCATTGATAAGCATACAAAGTTAATCCAGGAATAGCTTCGCCGGAGGCTTGATTAAAAACCTGCCCAAGTATCGAACCCCAACCGACCTGGTTCAACACGAATGATATATGAGGAACGCCCTCATTCTGAATTACATCGATCTGGGTAGCATTGGTAATATCCTTGTATCCGGGATAATATTCGGTGCACTTGCCTCGAGCCCGGCCGAGAATTATATACGTACCTGGAATTAAACCCGATATCGCGTACGCACTGGGAAACGGCCCTGTTAATGTCAGGCTCTTATACCAGCCTTCGTATGGCTGGTCAATTTTGATAGCTGTTATCAAGCAGGATTCAACATTGTCGCCGGTAATACCAAAAGTGCCCGAAATCCAGCCGCCCGAATCCAATGCAAACGATAAGTATACATCTTGTCCTACAATGACAGTAACCAGATCGGCATCATCAGCCATATACTTATCGGGGTAGTACTCCTTGATTAGATTGCCCTTTTCCACAGAAACCAGGTAAACGCCGCCGGAAATCATTTTATGGAACAGGCCGTATAGATTAGTTTGCGTGGAATCGATTAATGTTTGAGAAGCATCATAGAAATAAATATTGGCGCCAGGAACAGAACCATACCCATCCTTCCAGGTAACTCGACCTGAAATCGAACCCTGGTTTTCTGCTTCCGCTATCGAGTAAACTAAAAACAATATAAAGAAGCAGGTTAGTATCTTCCCGTACATACGCATCCATAATAATTATAGCTATTGTACAAAATATTGCAAGCTTTTTTTAAACAATTTGCAAAATGATAGTCTCGGTGTGCAACGCGATTCACTTCTTTCTAATGTTATTTTCAATTTTATTACCATGCGTCATGACTTGACAATGCCGAGTAGCAATTTTTAGTTTGCAAATCCATTTGTATCAAGCGCTTGCTCGACTCGCCGTTTAGATTAAGCCCGTTTTAAAGCATGCTTTCATCCATAATATTATCTCGTTAAAACGGGCATGCCCTTTGTTTATTTAGAACTTGATCGAGGTTATTTGAGTTTATCATTAACAATAAACAATAAATAAAAACAACGAGAAGTGTAAAATGATAATACAACAGTTGACCACTGAGATAAATTTTCCCACTTCAACGGAACTCATGCTTGGAGCAGTTTCCGGGACCGCCGCCGGTATTGCCCTATTGGTCTGGATTGATCATCACATCAATCGCGGCAATCGAAATAAAGGGCAAAATCTCGGAATCAAGAAAAGAACATAGAAATAAGTATATGTTGCCCGGCCCGGGTTCCGCCTTTCGCTCCAAAGGAGCGAAAGATAGAAATCCGATTGCGACTCATAATGCAATTTTGCCCCAAGGTGCAACCGTCATTTCAGCTACATCTTGAGGCAATTATGCAATCTCCCAATCGGATTTCTGCCCAAATGGGCGCGGAACCCGGGCCGGGCTACAAACATCACTCCCCCTTTTTAAAATCTGAACTGCTTATTCCGAGACGGCTCATTAGATGATGGATTTGGGAACGGTCCATTCCGGAGAGTCGGGAGGCTTCCATGACATTCCCCTCGGTTCTGGTTAGTATATCAAGTAGAAATAATCTTTCCATTTTGGACTTCTCACTTTTCAATTCAGCCTTGGTTTTGGGCACTGAGATTGTGGATTCCTCAGAGTGCAAGCCAATCTTCTGCGATTTTATTTCGTTCGGAAGATCATCTGGTTCGATAACGGCGCTTTTTACGAAAATAACCATCCGCTCGCACATATTTTCAAGCTGTCTGACATTACCGGGCCAGGCATAGATTAAAAGCATATCGAGAGCTCGGGGCGAAAAAGTTTTGGACTGCACTTTCATCTTCTCGCAAATTTTCCCCAGGAAATAGTTAGCTAGAATCGGAATGTCTTCTGGACGGTCTTTCAGAAGCGGAAGTCCGATATTGACTACATTTAGCCTGTAATAAAGGTCTTCTCTAAAATTCCCCGCCTTTACTTCTTGCTCGATATCTTTGTTCGTAGCAGCGATAATACGGACATTGACTTTCCGGGTACGGTTATCCCCTACTCGACGGATTTCGCTTTCCTGCAGCACCCTAAGCAGCTTCGCCTGGAAATTCTTACTGGTGTTGCTGATCTCATCTAGGAAAACCGTGCCTCCCTCAGCGGCCTCGAACAACCCTTCCCTATCGGACACGGCCCCCGTGAATGCACCCCTGATATAGCCAAATAGCTCAGATTCTAAAAGCGTCTCCGCCATCGCCCCACAATCGACCGGCACAAATCGTCCTTTTTTGCGAGGGCTGGCAAAATGAATAGCCCGGGCCAGAAGCTCTTTGCCTGTGCCTGATTCGCCGGACACCACAACGGTAACATCGGTTTCGGCCACCGATTCCGCCATCCGGAATATTTTTTGCATAGCCGCAGAACGCCCGACGATATTTCCGAATCCCCAGGTCGATTCAACCTGTTTTTGAAGATATACATTTTTCTGCGATAGTTTCTCCGAAAGGCTGGCGTTCTCGATAGCTATGGCCGCCAGATCGGCGAAACTTACCAGAAAATCTAGATCTTCGTTTGTGAATGTTTTTCCCGATCGGCTGTCGACATAGACTATTCCCAGCACATCGCCTTTAACTGCCAACGGCACGCATAGCAGCGACGAGATTCGAAATGTGACCATCGATTGCCGAGGATCGACCCGGTCGTCACTACGGCCCAATAATAAAGGCTTACCGGAGTTAGCCACATCGAGAGCGCTGGAGCGTGAAATGGTGGTCTCGCTGAGTATATCCTCACGGGCTAGATTCCGAGCGACTTTTGGCTCGAGTGTTTTCTCGTCCGATTTTCCCGAGCCCGAGAAAAGCATAATGAAGCCCCGTTCTCCGTTTAAAGTTTCCAGAGCTAAATCCATTATTTTGTTCAGAAGCGGGTCCAGTTCCCGGATCGTATTAATGGTCCTGGTCACCCTGATCAGAACTTCCAAACGCTCTTCGCGTGTGACATTGCTCATAGTCTCAACTCTTCTCTCATTTTGATGATCGGTTTTACCCGATAACTTTAGAAATTCGATCAACCCATCTTTTTGATCGAGTCCGCTGAGCGCTCTCGAAATCTCATCCTTTAACTTGTCAGCCTCACGGACACTTTCAAACTTCTCCCCCATCAAACTTAAAAATCTCACCTTAAGCGCTTGCAGCCTCCAGGTCTGGCCGCAAAGAAAATATGAACGCGATTTTCGGATCGCCTCCTCCAATCGAGCCAGCCACAACTCCGGATTTTTACTAACAATTAAGGCGGCGTCGGCTCTGAATCTGGTGAGAATCGATTCGACCTTTGGATCTTTCGCCGATAGTTCCTCGAGCTCTCTCTCCGGCAGATCCGGCAAGTTACAAGCCTCCCCAATCAACATGGCTTTAGCCCCTTGATACGGCTCCCCGATCTGATCTGCTTGCGCGAGAAAAGTTTTCACAATCTCGGCGGCCCCGCTAATATTGCCGCTTTCAAATTTTATCTCAGCCAAAATAGACAGAGCCGTAGATAGCTGTTCAAAATCATTAATTTCCTTGGCCATAGCGCAGGCTAACTCTGCTTCGCGACCAGCATCATCGAACGAGGCTATGGCGGCAAAATCCTCAGCCAGGCCGATATGGTTGGCTAACTCCGCCCGCGGTTGACTCGCAACCCTGGCCAACTCCAACCCCTTTTGATAATGTTCAATCGATTTATAAATTTCGCCCTTGCGGTAATAAAGCAATCCGAGATTATTTAGCGTGATAGCTTCCGAGCCTCTATCGCCCAGTTCTTTTTGTTTATAAATTGCCTGGGAAAAATGCTTTTCAGCCTGTTCAAGATCGCCCATTTCGTTTAGAGTGTGACCGATATTTAGTAGATTAATACTTTCGATTCTGCGATCGGAGATCTCCTCTGAAATCTGCAATGACTTTCGATAATAATCGAGACCGCTTCTTAGATCGCCTTTTGAGATGAATAGATTGCCCAGGTTGCCGTTGAGATTCATGGCCGACCAGAGGAATTTCTTTTGGGTTGAAATATCGAGCGCCCGACGGTAGAAATCTTGCGCTCCATTAAAATCGCCGCGACGTTTGCGGATAATGCCCATATAGTTTAGAACTCGGCAGGAGCCTTCGGGGAAATCGATCTCGGAAAGTGCTTCCAGCGCTTCCATATATGATTTCTCGGCCTCATCCAGTCGTCCCAATTTATCGAATACGAATCCCAAACCGGCAAAAGCCTCACCTATAAACCTGAGATGGTTTGCTTTTTTCGCTGCTAAAAGTCCTTTTTCAAGATATGGCACAGCCTTCTCGTTTTGGCCGATATGCACATAATTATTGCCCGCTCTTATCGAAGCCTCTGCAAGCTGTATATCATTGCCCGATTCGGCCAGTTGTACAGCCATAAGCAACGGTTCCGTAGCCTCAACCGGCGAAAAGAAATCTAACGCTTTGCCGAGGCCGAGATAAATTTCGAATAAGCGATCATTTCGCTCCAAGCTCTCCGCTCTGTTCTCCAGGCATCGGAACGCGGCTTTATAAAATTCGGCTGCTTTTTGATAAGCGAATATCTGCTCGGCTTTCAAAGCTGAGCTTTGAAGATTTCCATAAGCCTTATCAAGCTTTCCTGCCGCCAAAAAATGATGGCCTAAAAACTCAGGTTCTGCCCCCTTCTGTTCGAAATACTGGGCAATTATCAAATGATATCTTTCCCGCGTTTCCTCATTTAAAAGCTCATAAGAGACTCGCCGAAGCTGACCATGTATAAAATCGAACCTTTCTCGATCACCGATCTTAAAACTGCCTAATACTCCTAATTTTATAAGTTCTCGAAGAGAAGCTTTGGGTTTCATTACTCCTAATGCTTCAAGTTCCTGAATTTGAAAGGAGCGATCCAGAACCGCGGCCAGATCGGTAATAGCTCGCAGCTCCGGGCCAAGACGCCGCAGCCGCCGGGCGATAACCGGACGAATTCCCTGCGGCACGTGGATTCGGCTCGGCCAATCCGCTTCAAGAGCCCATTCGCCGCCCGCCTTTCGTAATATGTTAGCCTCGATAAGCTCTTTTAGAACCTCGGTTGTGAAAAGAAAATTACCGCCCGTTTCCTGCATCAACCTTATGGAAAAATCACCCGGCAGATTATCAGCGCCGAATAAACCGGCCAAAAAAGAATTCCAGGTTTCTATATCAGGGCCGGTCAGGAGTTTCGAATTGTCCGGATTTGATGGCTTGAAAACGGGGATTGCATCATCGGGATGAACCTGGCCTGTGCAAATAAGAAATATGGCGTGACCCTTGGTTGTTGATGGCATCTCAAAGGCTAACTTTAGAAATTCAAGCGTATCGCTGTCGGCCCATTGAATATCTTCGATGGCAAAAATTGCCTGCCTGCCCAAGCTCACCTCTCTTAAATACTGCAGCAGATTATCAAGCATCCTGCGCCGACTAGATTTGATATCCGCTTCGCTCAGGTCATGCTGTATCGCATCGGCAAATTTGATCGGGAATAACCTCTTCAGATCGGGACCGTAACTTGAAAATCGTTTAAGACCGGGATCAAGCTCGTCGAAAATATATCCCAATAACTTTAGCAAAACAGAAAACGGGCGCAGGTCATCCTCACGGCAATAGGCCCGGTAAAATTTAAAACCCGCTATCTGCGATCTCACCCTGAATTCATCGAGCAGCCAGCTTTTTCCGATACCGGCCTCGCCGCCGATAAACAGGGTGGCGCTTTTCCCCTGTCGCCAACGCTCCTGACCATCATTAAGCCAGGCTAATTCCTCTTGCCGTCCTACGAATTTAGATCTCCCTAGTACTACCGCGCTGCCCAAAGACTCGTATCCGATCCCCAACCCGTCAAGTTCCAGCTTTATTTGATCCATATCCTTAAAACGTTGCCGTGGATCAAACTCAGTCATCTTCTGCAGCATTAGCGCCATTTTCCGGCCGCCATACTCGGACGGTATTTCTTCGATACCAATCTCCCCCCGAAGTTTGGCGCTGATGATCTCTGAGGCATCACCCTCAAAAAGTGGTTTGCCGATAATCATCTCATAGAATAGCAGGCCAAGCGAATAGATATCTGATCTTATCGACGTTCCCTCCCGACGAAGTATCTCCGGAGCGATATATAACGCACTCCCCGATGAGCGAGCTTGATCCATCCCGCTCATGATAAATGACAATCCAAAGTCGCTCAGTCTGAATTGATCCAGAGAATCGATCAAGATATTTGCCGGTTTGATATCGCCATGGAT
>DOTU01000215.1 GCA_003520965.1 Candidatus Zixiibacteriota bacterium | reverse complement strand
GTTTGTACCATTAAACCTTTACAAACTCCGCTGCCATTTTGCCTGTCTTATTAGTTAAAAATTGCGCCGGTTCGGTTGCAACCCTGAGAGCCTCGTCGGCAGTTATTGTGCCTTTATCGACTAACTCCCGCAAGTGGCTATCCAAAAGCTGCATACCAAATTTCCGTCCGGTTTGAATCATGGTCGGGATTTGGTGCGTCTTGGCTTCCCTTATCAGGTTAGGCAGCGAAGAGCCACGTGTTAAAAGCTCATAAGCTGCCGTTCGCCCGGAACCATCGGCCTTTCTGACGAGCTTCTGGGCAATTACGCCAAGCAGCGTGTCAGCCACCATAATCCGAATCTGCTGCTGTTGCTCCGGCGGGAAAACATCGATTATACGATCAACGGTGCTTGAGGCGGTATGAGTATGCAATGTCCCCAATACCAACAGCCCAACCTCGGCAGCGGTAATGGCCAGCGAAATAGTTTCGGTATCGCGCATTTCGCCGACTAAAATGACGTCCGGGTCTTCCCGCAGCGCCGCCCTCAAGGCCATAGGGAATGTCTGGGAGTGCAAGCCTATTTGACGTTGCGATATCAGCGAATTTTTATTTTGATGAATATATTCAATCGGGTCTTCCAGTGTAATCATGTGGCGGGAGAGCTTGGTATTGATATAATCGACCATAGCAGCCAGAGTTGTGGTTTTTCCGCAGTTGGTCGGACCTGTAACCAGCACAATCCCCGAGCGAAACTCCAGCAGTTTGGTGACCGCCTCGCTAAAACCAAGGGTGGAAAGGTCAAGGATCTGATCGGGAATCAGGCGGATAGCCGCTCCTAAACCGCGGTAAGTTTGATAAATATTTATACGGAATCTGGCCAAACCATCGATACCATAAGCCAGATCCAGATCGCCTGATTTTTCAAAAGCCCTGATTTGGCCATCGGTTAGGATTTCATATATAAGCTGTTTGATAACGTCGCCGGTCAGGCTTTTGGTCCTGGTCTTCTCCAGTTCACCATTGACTCTGATAATCGGCACGCTGCCCACAGTCAAATGAAGGTCCGATGCGTTGGCGTCTTTGACAATTCTTAAAAGCTGATCAATTTTAGGCATACTCCCACCTGTATTTAGTCTTTCTTATTATCGGACGATTGCCCTTATTATATACCTGCTGTGATCACTTTTTCGGCTTGATTGACCTAGTTTAACGTGGATATGGGCGATTAAACCGTTCTTTCTCAGGCTTGACAACAGTTTCCATTGTCATATCTTACGGCGAATGAACGCCGTGCCAGGCAGGACACAGCCGGAGTCATTCAGGTAAAAGATGGTTTCACTAAATTCCCAAATAATAAAGCCCAGAACTCTATTTTTGTTGGCTATAATAATTTTGGTGACAATCACTAACGCTTTGTGTTTGACCACCAAGGAAAGATGGGCCAAAGACAATTACGAGAGCCTCACAATTCGACCCGCGGAATCACCTGTTCTGCTCAATGCCGGCGGTCCCGATGGTTACGGTTATTTCTACTACGATTCGCAGGATAGCGCTACTAACGCCCCTGATTATCATTGGATTAATATCACTGGCGATTCAATTATCAATTTCTATGAAGATGATCAGATCCTGGGTCCCTATAATATCGGTTTTCCGTTCACTTTTTATGGCCTCAACGTCACTTCATTTCGCGTTTGCTCCAATGGATGGATAAGCTTTAATTCGCTTACTCCAGAATATCAAAACCGGCCAATTCCCACCTCCGACGAACCCAATAGCCTTATCGCCGTTTACTGGGATGACCTGGTACCCGATTCAAGCCATGCCTATTACTATACCAATAATGATGATACCTGTATTGTCGCCTGGCATAATTTCCGGCATTATCCCAATACCGGTATCTATACATTTGAGGTAATCCTAACATCAAATAACGGTATTGTTTTTCAATATCAACAGTTGAATGGAACGCTCGATTCGCATACAATCGGTATCGAAAATTCCAGCGGCAGCGCCGGGTTACAATACATTTATAACAGTTTCAGCAACGAAACCGGCCGGGCGATCTATTTTGGCCTTCGTCCTCCGCACTATGTTACTCATGATGTTATGCCTTCTTCTTTCCGAGGGCCGTCAAATCCGAGAGGGCTGGTAGGCAGTCAATTCGTCCCTTCGGTTAGATTTACGAATGCCGGTAGCGCTATAGAAACATTCGATGGGCGGGTCAGGATTTTTCATAATAGCCAGCAGCTTTATAACCAGACCCGACGCATAAGCAATTTGAGAAGCGATAGTTCGTATCAAACTTCATTCCTCTCGTTTACGCCAACCGAGGCCGGTTCATATCAGCTTATCGCAACAAGTGAACTATCAACCGATCTTCGCCCTCGAAACGATACCATTTCAATTTCCTACTACGCCTATAGCGCCCTTGTATCGCTTAATTTCGAAGCAAATGCAGCCTCATTTTTGGGGAATCATGACTGGCAATGGGGCGTGCCTACTCATGGACCGAGCCCCGCCCACTCCGGAACCAGGCTCTGGGCTACAAAATTG
>DOTU01000182.1:7459-8663 GCA_003520965.1 Candidatus Zixiibacteriota bacterium | reverse complement strand
ACGTGCGCCTGATCGCCGCCACCAATGCAAACCTTCAGGAGCGGGTGGAACATGGCGCATTCAGGGCAGACCTGTTTTATCGATTGAATGTATTCAGTATCAATATCCCGCCTCTTCGCGACCGTCGGGATGATATTGAGTTGTTAGCGGTGCATTTTATCAGGCGGCATACGGCTAAGCTCGATCTTCCCGAAAAATATATCAGCGAATCGGCGATGGAGGTCTTAAAAGCTTATTCATGGCCGGGCAATATCCGGCAGCTCGAAAACTTGCTGGAGCGTACGGTAATGCTGGTTCGCGGCGATGTAATTGAAATCGATGATCTACCTGAAGAAGTCCGTCAAGCACAAAATATCGCCGAAAGTGCTACCTCCAAAATTGCGGTTGGCCCTGATTTAGAGGCCATGGAAAAAGCCTATATTTACTACACATTAGCCAATACCGGATGGAATAAGAGCCAGACGGCAAAGATTCTGGGAATCGACTTATCCACTCTTTACAGAAAAATCGAACGCTACGATCTTTCCAAAAAGCCTTAGCTTTATTTAACGAAAATAAATTTATAGTCAGATTTGAAAAGCGATACATGTTACCATCAATGTGTCTGTAGCGCAATAATTATAGGTCTTCAGAAGTCCTCGCAAGAGCGTATTAGGGATAATAAAGGGGCGTTGATGGGGGTTCTACTGATGCGTTTAGGTTAGGTTAAGCCGTTTGATGAACTAGCGAAATTGCTCGACTAAAATAGATGCGAATTACGGATAAAGATGGGCACAATAAATTGTGCCCCTACATTCACGAATAAAATGATTTACATAGCTAAGGGAATAATCATGAAATTAGGAGCTAAGTCCCATTTTGAAAATGAACCACAGGCTAATTACTGTAAAATAAAAATACCGCGATATATTTATACCTAAATAAAACACCCTAATGGGAGCTTCTAAACTCAATGTATAATTATTAATACCGACTATGATATTATATAAAAAGCACGGTCCTTAATCTAATTCTCCTGTTGCATTCCCGTTTTCAGAGAGTATAATCTGGTTATGAAACATATCAAGATTCTTCCAGAGGGTTTGATCGATCGAATCGCCGCGGGCGAGGTGATCGAAAACCCGGCCTCGGTAATTAAAGAATTGGTAGAAAACTCACTCGATGCCGGCGCTATGAATATCGAAATTTCTATCTCCGGCGGCGG
>DOTU01000182.1:2899-7119 GCA_003520965.1 Candidatus Zixiibacteriota bacterium | reverse complement strand
ACATCGAAAATAAAAAGTTGGGAAGATCTGCTTCGTGCAGGCACAATGGGTTTCAGGGGAGAGGCGCTACCGTCGATAAGCTCGGTTTCGATAATGGAGCTGACCACGCATTTCGAAGGTGAGAAGACCGGGACATCTATTCGTTTCGAGGGTGGCAAGCAGGTATTTCTGGGTCCCGCACCACCCAGGAAAGGTTGCACTATTTCAGTCAAGAATCTATTTTTTAATGTTCCTGCCAGACGTAAATTTCTAAAATCGGATAATAGCGAAAGACGTAAAATCTCCGAGGTTATCAGAAGATATATCATCGCCAGGCCGGATATCGGTTTTAAGATATTTTTCGATGGCAAATTGGCCAGCGAATTAACGGCTACGGATAGCTTGCTGTGCCGTTTGGAATCGGTTTGGGGGGATGGTATCACTAAGGAGCTTGTGGCGCTCGATCAGGCCAAGGTCGGGCCGTTGGAGGTCACAGGTTATGTTTCCAAACCTGAAACTAACCGCGCCAACCGAGGGGAGATATTCTTCTTTGTTAATCATCGTCCGGTATTGGAGAAAGCGTTTTACGGGGCAATTTCCGCGGCCTATAGGCATACCCTTCCACCGGGCCGGTTTCCGTATGCAGCGGTCTTTTTAGAAATCGATCCGGGGTTTGTCGATATCAATGTTCATCCGGCCAAAACCGAAGTTAGATTCGCTGATGATGGATTTATATTTACAACCTTGAAAAAAGCGCTCGATAAAGCGTTAGCGCTTCCGGTTAATTTTGGTTTTAGAAGCATATCGGTAACGGGCCAAAATCAATCTGCCGATGCAGCACCGTTTGAAACCGCCAGACAGGAGCTGTTCGATAATCCGACTTTTGCCATGAAACAATCACCCCCGGTTCAGTTTGAACGGGGGGAGGCAGCCGCGCCCCGCATTGATGCCGATCCGTTTCGCGATTCATATTTACAGATATTCGATACCTATATGCTGATTCGCAGGCAGGGGGAACTGCTTATTGTCGATCAGCATACCGCCCATGAGCGTATACTATTTGAGCGGACCCTGGATGGGATGACTGCACAAGGCTCGCCGTCGCAAAGGTTGTTGTTTGAGGAGCGGGTGAAGCTTACTCCGGAAGAGTCGAGCTTGGTAACCGAGATCGGCGCCCTCTTGGCTAGAGCCGGATTTGAAATCAGATCGTTTGGCGCGGAGGAGGTTATCGTCTCAGGTTTGCCGCAAGAGATGACCGGACTTTCGCCAGCCGATGCAGTAAAGGAGGTTTTGGGAGTTTATGCTTCAAATCTTAAAGAAGGGCAAGAGATGAAGCGCGCTTTGGCGGCGGCGATTGCCTGCAAAGCGGCTGTGAAGGCTGGACATCGCCTCTCAGAGCCACAGCTTCGAGGGCTATTCCAGGAGCTGCTCAAATGCAAAGAGCCATATAGGTGCCCGCATGGACGACCGACAATTGTAACTCTAAGTCAGGATGACCTTGAAAAGATATTCAGAAGAAAATAATACAATCAGAGCAGTGATTATCTGCGGGCCGACCGGCTCGGGTAAATCGTCATGGGCAATGGAGCTTGCTGACCGATATGGAGGACGAATAATCGGGGCTGATTCGCGGCAAATTTACCGGAGATTTGATATCGGAACCGCCAAACCATCGAGGGAAGACCGCGCCAAAATTCCTCATTATCTGATCGATGTGGCCGATATCACCGAGGACTTTACAGCCAAAAAATACGCTGAGATGGCTTCTACTGCTGTTGTGGAAACTGCGGCGGCTGGAGCCGTACCGTTTATTGTTGGGGGAGCCGGGCTATATCTGGAAGCATTGACCGGAGGCCTATTCGAAGGACCGGAGAAGGATAGTTCGTTTCGTGATGAGTTGGAGCTTGTCGCTAAACAGGAAGGCCCACAGAAGCTGCATGAGGAGTTATCACGGGTAGACCCCGAAACGGCCTTGAAAATATCGCCAAATGATAGTATCAGATTGGTGCGTGCGTTAGAGGTTTACCATTTAACTGGTAAGCCGATAAGCATTATGAAGGCTGGAGGGGAGTATCGCAGGCTCGATGCGGCCTTTCTATGGTTAGGGCTTGAGTTTGAACGCCAGGAGCTATACAATCGGATAGATGCGCGAGTAGATCGGATGATCGAAGATGGTCTGGTGGATGAGGTTAGAGAGCTATATAGAGATGGCCTGGGAATGCCGATAATAAAGAAAAGGATCGTAGGGTACTACGAGATAGTCGAGGCGATAGAAAATAGGATACAAATAAATAAGGCTATTGCGCGAATTAAGCAGCATAGCCGAAACTACGCCAAAAGGCAATTGACCTGGTTTAGGAATAGGGTGCAGGTCAATTGGATAGATTCAAGCAATTCAGGCTCTTCCAGTATTACTCATCCTCTTATAGGCCAACACCTTAACAAAAGAGCTTGACACGAAGGCAAAAACCTGTTAATAGAGGCAAGGCTATGGCTGACGTGAAGATACCAACCTTGATTGTCCTTTTATTAGGGACAATATTTATTGGCTGCTCCCAGCCTGATCAACAGTGGGTTACAACTACTAACAATACTTATGCTAATAATAATTCCGATATCGCGCTAACGGATTCTACCGATATCGAAACTGATTCATCAAAGACTGCCGCAGCTCAAACTGATGTCAACGAAGCGCTTAATAAAGCCGAGAGTTTTTACGCCATTGGGGTACATTATTTCCAGATAAGCCAGCTTGATTCGGCCCAGGCTGCCTACGAACAGTCTTTAGCAATACTTTCCGAGCTTGATTTGGATCCCGAACAAAACCCGGATCTAGCGGCCAGGATGGAACGGCTCCTAAATGAGATCGAGGAAGATTACCGTTTAACGTTAATATCATCAGGGACACTATCTTCGGATGCCTCGGTTACTGCGTTTCGGGAGCTTTTCAGCGATCTTAAGAATTTCAAAAATCTCAAAGAATCCGGATTTGTACACGAGTTCAACGCGGCGGATTCGTCAAATTATGACATTGAAATAGAATGGAATAGCAGGGTTGAAAACTCGCTTATATATCTGCAAACGGTTGCCCGTAATAAATTCACGACTTATCTGGAGCGCTCGGCAGTATATCTTCCGCTAATGGAGAAAATCTTTAAGGAAAAAGGGTTACCTCACGATCTGGTATATCTGCCATTAATTGAATCAGGATTTAATGCCTCGGCTTACTCATATGCAAAGGCCTCAGGTTTCTGGCAGTTTATCTCATCAACCGGTAAGTTGTACGGCCTTGATCATAACTGGTGGTTCGACGAGAGGCGCGATTTTGAGAAAGCAACGGAGGCGGCAGCCTCGCATCTGAAAGATTTATATAATATGTTCGGATCGTGGAACCTGGCTCTGGCGGCCTACAACGCCGGCGCAGGTCGAATCAGCCGACAAATCAAAAGGGAAAAAACGAACGATTTCTGGAAACTTGATCTTGCCAAGCAGACTGAAACTTATGTTCCACTTTTTATGGCCTCTGTAATTATCGCCAAGCAACCTCAAAAATATGGATTTAATCCCAATTACCAACAACCACTGGAATTTGAAACTTCTAAGATAAACAAATGTCTCTCCTTTAAGAATATTTCAGCGAAAATCGGTATTCCTGTTTCAGATCTTGAGAGGCTAAATCCTGAGCTACTAAGAGGCATGACTCCCCCCGACGCGACAGATTATGTTCTTCGCATACCGAAGGGGTATCAGGAGTCATTTGCTGCCGTATACGATGATTTAACGGCAGAGCCGGCGTTGAGCTGGACCAAGCACAGGGTAAAAAAGGGAGAAACGGTTACATCAGTAGCGAGAAAATACGGTGTTTCGGTAGCCACTATTCAACAGGCCAATGATTTGAGCAAAGGGAAGAGGCTTACCGCAGGCCAGATATTAACCGTACCATTGCAGTATGGTAATAAAACTAAACCGGACGCCGCTTCCGTGATTTTAAACGCGCCGCCGGTTTCTAATGTAAAAGAGACATTCCAGGAACGTTCACAATCTGCGGTAAAGAACAATCCTAGTCGCTATATGGTAAAGAGCGGCGATACACTTTGGGAGATCGCTGCAGCTTTTGGGGTAAGCATATCGGAGCTTAAGCGCCTTAACAATATTTCCGTCAATACGGTTTATGCCGGGCGCTGGCTTAAAATTCCAGAGCCGAGCCAGGACAGCAGAATTCAAACAGCCCAGATTACCTA
>DOTU01000182.1:0-2524 GCA_003520965.1 Candidatus Zixiibacteriota bacterium | reverse complement strand
CTCTTAAGATTCCGGCAAAATCATCAAGTGTTAGTCAATATACCGGCAGCAACCAAATTTCGACAAGAAGCTTAGACCAGAAAGTCTATACGGTTAAGCGGGGCGATACACTTTGGAAAATCGCCAAAGCCCATGGGGTTGAAATCAGCGAAATTGCAAAATGGAATAATATCAGTCCTCGAAGCAAGCTCTCCCCGGGCGATAAGTTGAAGATTTATTTATAACTAAGCTCAAAAACCATTTGACATTATACCCCCCTCGGAATAGATTTATTTTATTGTTATGACTAAGAATAGGGACAAACTAATCATTTTAATTATTGTAGGTGCAGCGCTTGTCTTCTTCGTAGGGTTCAGCGCGGTCCTGTTTGTGGTCTCCCAAAGCGCATCGGATATGAGTTTTACCCCCATAGGCAACAAGATTGCCCTAATTGATGTTACCGGTGTAATTGAGAAATCCGACGATATCATCAGGCAACTTAAGAAATATGAAGATGATAGCTCAATAAAAGCCCTGGTGCTGCGGATAGACAGCCCCGGTGGAGGAGTTGCCGCATCGCAGGAGATCTATGAGCAGCTGAAAAAGTTTAAGGAAAAACATAAATATATTGTAGTATCGATGGGGGCGGTAGCGGCCTCAGGGGGATATTATATTGCCTGCGCCGCCGATACGATTTTCGCCAATCCGGGTACTCTGACCGGCTCAATTGGAGTGATTTTCTCTTATCCAGTCGTTCAGGCTTTATTGGACAAGGTTGGAGTGAAGATGCAGGTCATTAAATCGGGGAAGCTCAAGGATGTGGGTAATTTTGCTCGCGAACCAAGCCCCGAAGATATCGAGATGCTGCAATCGGTTATAGACGATACCTATGATCAATTTGTCAATGTAGTTGCAGAAGGGCGTAATCTGGAACCCAGTTATGTAAAGGGCCTGGCCGATGGTTCTGTTTTCACCGGTCGCCAGGCACAGGAAAAGGGGCTGGTTGACAAGCTTGGCACCCTTGATGATGCCATTGTCAAAGCGGGGCAGATGTCTGACTTGGGAAGCAATCCGCGGGTTATAAAAGAGCGGCGTATCAATCATACGCTGTTGGATGATCTTATCGGGAAATTAGGGCTTGAGGATGTGAAATCAAACATCCACCTTTGGCCATCTCTTGAGTATCGTTATAATTATTAGGATTTGTAATGCCGATTTTTGAATATCGATGTCAAAGCTGCGACCGGAATTTCGAGCTTTTTATAAGAAGCAGCGCGGCATCGCTGGCTTGTCCAGAATGCGGTTCGATGGAAATAAAAAAGAAATTTTCAACATTTGGATTTTCAACCGGGCGATCCGGTTTTGAATCATCTGCCGTATCGTCATCGTCGTCGTGCGGCCATTGTTCGAGTCATCAATGCAGTGGATGTCATCATTAACATTAAATAACGGGAGGTGGTAAATGACCAAAGCCGATCTGGTAGAGCAGGTGGCGGAAAAGACAGGCCTAACGCGGACCGATGTCGCCGCCACGGTCGATGCCTTTCTGGATGCGGTAAAAAAAGCGCTGGAGAGCGGTTCCAATATCGAGATCAGGGGATTCGGGACCTTTAAAATCAAGCCTCGAAAAGCGCGCAAAGCCCGGAATCCTCGGACGGGAGATGTTGTGCCTGTTCCTGATAGGAAGATTCCAGTTTTCAAACCGTCAAATGAATTTAAAAATCTCGTAATGAGCGCAGCCTCAACAAGAACATAGGAAAGAGTATGCCGAGCGGAAAAAAGCGTAAACGTCATAAAATTAAAACACACAAACGTAAAAAACGACTACGCAAGGATCGTCATAAAAAGAAATTGCGATAGGTGGTATCTTTAAAGGGCTTGAAGCTGTGATTTGGGTCATTTCGGATACTCATCTGACCAGAAGCCATATCCTCCCGGAATCGTTCGTCCACAAGGTCGGCCGGGAGGATATAATTTTGCATTTGGGCGATATGGTTTCCTTCGAGGTTATGGAATATCTCCAGACCCTTTGCCAAGTGGAAGCGGTGCGCGGTAATTGCGATATGCCCGATGTGCGTCGAGGGTTGCCGTTAAAAAAAATCATTGAGCTGGGCGGCAAAAAGTTTGGCCTCATTCATGGCCAGGGCGGGCAATCGCAGACGCTTCAAATGGTCAAAGAGGAATTTGCCGGAAAAGTCGATGTAGCGCTTTTCGGACATACGCATATTCCTTACCTGAAGCGCGATAATGGCACGTTATATTTTAATCCCGGAAGTTTGCGCGACGGGCGGGAAGGTACCAATAGTTTCGGGATTCTGAATTTAGATGATGAGCCCTGGGGCGAGATCATCGAAATACCAAATCATTAAAGTTGATATAATTTTTCGCGGCTTAGATGTTTGTTATTTAGTTTGAATAGATAGCCATCCTGCACACGCTTTTGCCATGCTCTAATAAATAGCATTTGCCAAAGGCCTCATATCATCTTATTATAGGAATAATTAATGCCCCCGTAGCTCAGATGGATAGAGCGACGGTTTCCTAA
>DOTU01000241.1 GCA_003520965.1 Candidatus Zixiibacteriota bacterium | reverse complement strand
TCCAAACGGTTTAATTGGCAATAAATGCAGTTAGGTTGTATATCCTAGCTTGACCCTCAAAAAGCTATTGATAAATCCCTCATCTTTATATTATACATAAGGATTAAACTCGGAGGCGTATGAAAATACTGGTAATAGGTAAGGGTGGACGGGAACACGCATTAGTATGGAAACTCTCGCAATCGCGGGGAGTGGAGAAGATATATTGCGCGCCCGGTAACGCTGGCATCGCGCAAATCGCAGAGATAGTTCCAATACCGATAGATAACCTCGCGGCTCTGGCGGATTTTGCCGCCGATAAAAAGATCGATCTGACCGTCGTAGGTCCGGAGTTGCCATTAACTCTTGGCATCGTCGATATTTTTGAGCAGAAGGGTTTGCGCATTTTCGGGCCCGATAAGGCGGCTGCGGAAATCGAAGGCTCGAAAGCTTTCGCCAAAGACTTCATGCAACGCTATCATATCCCTACAGCGAGTAGCAGGATATTTTCAAATCACATGGATGCCCTTGATTTTGTCTCGACTGTTAGCTATCCCCTGGTTATTAAAGCCGATGGCTTGGCCGCTGGAAAGGGAACTATTATCGTAACTTCTCCAGAAGAGGCTAAAGCGTCAGTTGTGAATATTATGGTCGATAAAGTATTCGGCCAGGCAGGGGAGAGGCTGTTAGTGGAGGAGTTTCTCCAGGGTGAAGAGGTCACTGTCATGGCCCTTACCGATGGAGAACGGGTAATTCCAATGGTCTCGGCTCAGGATCATAAGCGAATTTTCGATAGCGATAAAGGCCCCAATACCGGCGGTATGGGAGCTTACGCGCCTACGCATGTAATTTCAGATAAGATGATGAAACGAATCACCGAGGAGATACTCGAACCAACCGTCTCTGGCCTTGCCGAAATGGGACGGCTATACAAAGGGGTGCTTTATACAGGAATAATTGTTACCGACCGTGGCCCCAAGGTGCTGGAATACAACTGTCGTTTCGGCGATCCCGAAACCCAGGCCGTTCTGCCGTTGTTAGAGACAGATCTGGTGGAGATCTTTTCTGATATTGCTGACGGCTACCTGAATATCGATGAGATCAAATGGAAAGACCAATCATGCGTTTGTGTAGTTCTGGCCTCGCGTGGCTACCCGGAAACGCATGAGAATGGCATCGTAATAGAGGGCCTTGAGAATATCAAAGGCAAAGACAACTTTGTTTTTCACGCCGGAACCACACGCAAGGACGGCAAAATCGTCACCAACGGCGGACGAGTTTTAGGTGTCACCACTACTGACCATACGCTAAAAGGGGCTATCGGTAAGGTTTATGAAACCATTCAGCAGATCACTTTCGATGGCATGCAATATCGGCATGATATCGGTATGAGGGCGGTAAAAATAGATTCGAGTTATTTTTAATGGGTAAAGAAAAAGTTCTGATAATTTTAGGCAGCAAATCCGATCTGGAGGCGGTCTCCGGCTGCGGAGAGCTTCTCAAAAAGCTGGGCGTTGAATACCGGCAAGAGATAAGCTCAGCACATAGGCGGCCGGCAGCTACTATCGAGCTTGTTAAGAAGGCTGAGGCCGATGGTGTCCAGGTTATTATCGCGGCGGCCGGTATGGCGGCTCACCTGCCCGGCTTCGTAGCCTCGCAGACGACACTTCCGGTAATCGGTGTTCCGCTGGCTGGCTCGGCCCTGGGCGGTATGGATTCGCTTCTCTCTATAGTCCAGATGCCGGCGGGTGTACCGGTGGCCACCATGACAATTGGCTCTCATGGAGCGAAAAACGCCGCGCTGCTGGCAGTCCAGATATTAGCATTGTGCGATATAGAATTAAAAAAGAAGATCGAGGCTTATCGCCGGGAACTTGGGGGTGTATAAGAAATGCTTCTGCTTTTAATGCTCATACCAATCCTTATACTTGTCGTAATAGCGATCTACCTTATTTCCGTCTACAACACTCTGGTAACGCGCAAAAACGCTACTGTAGCCGCCTGGCATCAGATCGATGTGCAACTTACCCGTCGGGCTGATCTGGTTGGCAATCTGGTGGAGACTGTCAGAGGGTACGCCGCGCATGAGAAAACCGTTTTCGAAGATGTCGCGGCTGCCAGATCTTCCGTAAGGGAGAGTCGTGGCGCGCGCCAGGCGGGAGAGGCATCTTCTGCGCTTGATTCCGTGCTAACTCGTCTTTTTGCCGTAGCGGAAAGTTATCCGGAGCTTAAGGCCAACACCAATTTCCTCAGTTTACAAGGCCAGCTAACAGAACTCGAAAATACCATCGCCTCTGCTCGACAATTTTATAACGATAACGTACGCAGCTATAATATCACGGTACAGCAGTTTCCGGCTAACACTTTTGCTGGCTCGTTCGGATTCACATCGATGGATTATTTCGAAGTCCCGACTGGTAAGGCCGAACCGCCCAAGGTAAGCTTTTTATAGAAGTGAGTTCCATAAAGAAAAAGCTTGAGACGCCTGAAGCATCTACCAAGCTTTCTATTGCCGCAAACGTACTGCTCCTGGTTCTCAAATTTATCGGTGGTTTTTGGGGTGGAAGCAAAGCCCTCATCGCCGATTGCATTAATTCCCTTTTAGATCTTATCGCCAATGCCGCCGTTCTAATTGGTATCAATGTTGCCAAGCGCCCCGCCGATGCCGAACATCAATACGGTCATGGTAACGCCGATGTTATCGCTGCTTTCCTGGTGGCTGTCATCATTCTAATGACCGGAGTTTATATTGGCTACGATTCTGCTCACACGGTATTTCAAAAAACTAACCGGCCGCCTCACTTTTTTGCAACCGGAGTTGCCTTTTTTACTATATTGACGAAATCAATTTTGTATCGTTATACTAAAAGAGTAGGCCAAAAAAGCAAGAGCCCTGCCGTTCTGGCTAACGCTCAGGATCATAAATCCGACGTTTATGCATCGACAGGGGCGCTTTTTGGTATTATCATAGCTCAGGTGGGATATCCTATTTTGGATCCCATAGGAGGTATTTGGGTATCATTTTTCATTGTTCGCAACTCCGTTAATATTATTAGGGGCAATATTCATACCCTTATGAGCGGAGCGCCAGATAAGGAAACGATAGAAAAGGTCAGAAAATCGGCCGCTGGTATTACGGAGGTTAAAGGAATCAGCGCGACCAGAATGCGTACACTTGGTTCCAAACAGATTGTCGATATATCAATTTTGGTTGATAAGGAGTTATCTGTTGAAGAAGGACATAAAATAGCTCATAAAGTGCAGGATCGTTTGATTTCACAATTTGAGGATATAAATGAGGTTATGGTTCATGTCGAACCAAAACAGGATTGAACAATATGAAAATTGTGCTATTTGAGGACCCGCTCTACCCAAATTTCGAACCGATCTCCCTTTCTCATCCATCTTTTATGTTTCTTTATGGAACATCGAAGATTTATGAAAAATGGATCAAGGCTCTTAAGCCGCAAGGATATTATTTTCTTTGTCGCAAAGCTTTGGGAGAACTTCTCGCTGTCGAAATGGGTCGGAAGCTCAATATCATTCCAAGAGGAGACACCCTTTTCATAAACGGCCGTTTTACCCCCTCTTCTGAATCTCTTATCACTCTGCGTAAGCTCAATCCTGACGAAGCGGCTTTTGTCGGTGACGAGCTTTTAGCTTTCCGTTTGATTACTGGCCGCAAACTGCCATTCGAGAAGCATCTCCTTACTTTATATGAAAATGATTCATACAATAAGATTAAAGACCTTTTAAAAAAGAAGAAGGCCAGGACTCGGTCCATAAAATTTCTCTGGGATATGGTTGATAATAACGGAGAGATGATCAAGTCCGAATTTAACGAGATAAATAAAGAATTGAAAAATCGAGGCAAGGTCGATTCCAAAGCAGTTTTGATTAACAAAAATAATATTGCTATCTTATCGGGCGCAACTGTTGGGCCACAGGTGACAATCGATGCCTCCGAGGGGCCGGTCATTATCGGCAACAATACCGTAATCGATCCGCTCACCTATATTAAGGGGCCCGTTTATATTGGGCGGGATTGCCGATTGGTGGGAGGAAAAATCAGGGAAGGATCTTCTTTTGGGCCCGTTTGCCGCGTTGGGGGGGAGGTCGAGGAATCAATAATGCTTGGTTTTGGTAATAAGTACCACGAAGGATTCTTAGGGCATGCCTATCTGGGTGAATGGGTTAACCTCGGAGCTATGACCACAAACTCAGATCTTAAAAACAATTACTCCGAGATATCAGTTATAGTAAATAATGTACCGGTCAACACTGGCCGGATAAAGGTTGGATGCTATATCGGTGACCATACCAAAACCGGTATCGGAACCCTGTTAAACACAGGAATAAACATTGGCTTTTCCTGCAACCTTTATGGCGGCGGATTATTCGCCGACAAAGCGATAAAGTCATTTTCCTGGGGTACTCCGGGAAACCTTGTGGAATATAGAATTGATAAGGCTATTGAAACAGCGAGAAATTCGATGCAGCGCCGAAAAGTGAAGCTAACGCCGCGGCACGAGGTGATTTTTAAGGAGATTTATCGAGCTTGCAGTTGAGAGTCACCAACTAAAAGGACTTAAAAAAACTGTTTCCCGATTCTAATTGCCTGTTTGGTGATCTACTTAATGACACGGATAGCAGGCAAATTGTAGTTAAAAACGGAATGAAAAGGACGATAATTCAATGGGAACGGTTATATTAGTATTTACGCACATTTGGAGGATTAATGCCTGAACTTCGTAAAGACCCTATCGTAGGACGTTGGGTGATAATTTCCACAGAGCGCGGAAAAAGACCATCCGATTTTCCCATGGAAACCCGCAAGCGCGATACCAAGCTTTGTCCGTTTTGCCCCACCAACGAATCGTCAACACCGCCCGAAATTATGGCTTTCCGGGATGATGGATCGAAATCGAATACGCCCGGTTGGAGCCTGCGCGTAATACCCAATAAATTCCCGGCCCTGAGAATCGAGGGCGATCTCAACCGTGAGGGAGTTGGCATTTTCGACAAAATGAATGGTGTTGGCGCCCATGAGGTCATCGTGGAAACCCCCGATCACACCAAGGATATCATCGATCTGGAACTGAAGGAAATCGAGAATGTCATCTGGGCTTATCGGGACCGGATTAACGATCTCAAGCGTGACCCGCGTTTCAGACATATTATGATATTCAAAAACCAGGGTGAGGCCGCCGGAGCCTCATTGGAACATTCCCATAGCCAGCTCATCGCCACTCCAATTGTGCCAATTAGAATCCTGTCCGAGATGGAGGGTGCCCAAAAATATTACGAGTTCAAAGAGCGCTGCATCTTTTGCGACATCATTCGACAAGAGCTCAATGATGGTACCAGGATAATTGTGGAAAACGATAAATTTGTGGCCTTGTCCCCCTTTGCCGCCAGATTCCCATTTGAAACCTGGGTAATGCCTAAAAAGCACAACCCTGCATTTGAGAATATGAAGCCGGAAAATATACCATTCTTTGCGGAGATTCTAAAAGACATACTCGGCAGACTGGCTGTTGCCCTAAACAACCCTGCCTATAATTATGTGATCCATTCTTCTCCCGTGGAAATTAATCATAAGGACGAATACCACTGGCACCTGGAGATTATGCCCAAGCTGACAAAGGTAGCAGGCTTCGAATGGGGCACCGGTTTTTATATCAATCCCACTACCCCAGAGGATGCCGCTCTTTACCTGAGAGAAATAAAAAAACCACAGCCTGTGGTTTAAGTTAAATTAACGGAGGATTAATGCAGGCTTTGAAGATTTTACTAGCCTCGTCTGAGGCCGTTCCTTATGCCAAAACCGGAGGCTTGGCCGATGTTGCCGGGGCTTTACCCAAGGAGCTAAAAGCTATGGGCCATGATGTCAAGTTAGTAATGCCGCTTTATGCTCAGATCGATAAAGATAAATTCCAATTAAAAGTAATCGGTTCTGGCTCGCTTTCTGCGAAAATTGCCGGCCGCGTTGAGAATTTCAATCTTTACGAGGACGCCAGAGAAGAGCGCGAGTTCGACGCCTGGTTTATCGATAATCCCGGTTTCTTCGATCGTCCGGAACTTTACCGCGACCCCAAAACGGGCAAAGATTGGGCCGACAACGACGAGCGTTTCGCTTTTTTCTCCCGCGCTATTTTGGAGTCTTGCCGCAAGACCGGTTTTATTCCCAATGTTATTCATGCCAATGACTGGCAAAGCGGCTTGGTTCCGGCGTTTCTCAAGGTAGATCCCGCTTATTCTGATTTTGCTGGGGTGGCTACTCTTCTATCGATCCACAATATTGCTTATCAGGGAAATTTCCCAAGAGAATCATTTGCCAAGTTGGGCCTTGATGAAAGCCTCTTTATTCCGGGGCAGGGATTTGAGTTTTGGAATTATCTAAGTTACCTTAAGGCTGGCCTTTGGTATGCTGATATCCTGAATACTGTTTCGCCAACCTATGCCAAGGAGATTCAATCATCCAACGAATATGGTTATGGTTTCGAAGGGATATTAAAGGATCGCTCTGATGACCTCTATGGTGTTTTAAATGGCATCGACGAAGACATTTGGAATCCGGCCAAAGATGAATTAATACCGGCTAAATTCACCCCTGATAATCTTTCTGGAAAAGCCAAGTGCAAAGTCGCACTTCGTAAAATGACTAAGCTTCCGATGGTTCGAAAGGATGTGCCGATAATTGGGATTATCTCCCGCCTCGCCGATCAAAAGGGATTTGATCTAATCGCCGAAGTTGCCGATGAGATGCTTGGCCTTGACCTTCAGATAGTAGTTTTGGGAACAGGTGATCAAAAATACCATGAGCTCTTTACCGCCTTACAAAAGAAGTATCCTAAAAAGCTATCAGTGACTTTGGGCTTCGATAATGCTATGGCCCATCTCATCGAGGCGGGCAGCGATATGTTCCTGATGCCATCGCGGTATGAGCCCTGCGGCCTCAATCAGATGTATAGTTTAAAATATGGCACGATACCAATTGTCCGCGAAACAGGCGGTTTGGCGGATACTATCCAGAATGCCAATCCATCTCGTAGCACAGGTAATGGCTTTACGTTCCGCAAGTATGATTCACGCGAAATGCTCAACGCCATCAAATTCGCTGTTGAGGTTTTTCGTGATAAGAATATTTGGGAGGTCATGATGCTGCGCGGCATGCGTCAGGATTTCTCCTGGGCAGCTTCAGCAGAAAAGTATGGCGAGCTCTATCACAAGGCGGTGGAGAAGAAGCAACCGGTATTGGCCTAATTTTTTCAAAGACGATTTTCAAGGCAAGTGGCGTCAACGATATTTTGTTGGCGCCATTTTTTTTGGAAAGACGATCAGGTATTTGTCGA
>DOTU01000085.1 GCA_003520965.1 Candidatus Zixiibacteriota bacterium | reverse complement strand
GTCTGTTCCTTAAGAGCGGTGATCTCGACCTTCTCCACCACGCCCCCCATGGCTTTGATAATAGAAAACATCAGATCATGGGTAAGGGGTCGCTTAGAGGCGATACCTGAAATTTCCATGCCGATGGCCCAGGCTTCATAATGGCCGATCCAGATCGGCAAGATTTTTTCGGATCCAATCGGCGATATGGTTATAACCGGAGAGTTGGTAGTAACATCAAGCGCCAACCCCCCGATTTGCGACTTTATCATCTTAGCGTCGTCCATAATTAGCCTTTCATAAAAAATATGCCCAAGGCTCCGGGACCAATATGCGTCCCGACAGTAGGGCCTATCTCACCTGCTAAAACGTCAATTGCGCCAAATCGTTCCCTTAATATCTCAGTTATCAACTCTATCTGCTGCGGACATTTGGTATGCCCTACCGCCCACCGGTAGCCATACCCATCACCGGGTAAATACGAGATTATCTTCTCCAGTGCCGCTTCCTGGGATCGCACACGGGCAACCGGTAGAACCTCGCCATTCTGAAGCGCTAAGATCGGCTTCAAACCTAATAGCCGTCCCAGATAGCCACGGGCTTTGCCAACTCTACCACCTTTGATAAGATATTCAAGGGTCCCCAGAGTGAAATATAACCCCTGATCTTTTTTCCTCTCCTCAAGGCAAGCAATGATATCCTTAAGACTTTTCCCCTCACGCGCCATTTCGGAAGCGGCGATGGCCATCAGGCCCAATCCCAGCGAAACGGTACCGGAATCAAAACAAACCACCTTTTGCCCCTTGGCTCCGTTGGTTGCAGAGTTAATGGTGCCGGATAGCATTGAAGATAGATGCAACGATAATATCTGATGGCAGTCTCCCCGCTCAAGCATCTCCGCGTAACGTTCCTTGAATTCAGATGGCGACGGTTGCGAAGTTTTGGGAAGAGCATTCGATTGATCTGATAGTTTTTCGTAGAAAGAATAGCTGTCAAGATCAACGCCATCGCGATATGTCTCCGAACCAAAGGCCACTTTAAGGGGCACAATTTCGATATCATGAAACGCCGCTATCTCGGGAGGAAGATCGCAAGTGGAATCGGTAACGATGCGGATTGTTTTGGGAACGGTTTGTCTGTAGCGGGCGCGCCAGCTTCGCATGGCCTCGTTTTGGGCCATCATATCCTCTACTTTGCGTTTCTCAAGAACCCCAATTGATCTCGCCAGGGCTTCGACATCATCGGGATGATCGGTATGGATATGGATACGAAGATATGAATCCTGACCGAAAGCGGTTCCAGCCACGATTAGAGAATCGCCGGAGTTTTCCAGATTTCGACGGATAGCGTCAACATCATAATCCCATCCCTTAACCAAAAACTCCGAGCAGTAACGATAACGGGTATATTTTTCGATCCTCTCGGGCAGATTTTGTTCAAAGGATTCAAGTGACTCATCCTTTTCGAATTCGCCCTTTTTTATGAGGTAATGGATACCCTCCATAAAATGCACGAAACCTAAGCCTCCCGCATCGACCACATCGGCATCGGAGAGCGCTTTGAGTTTATGTTTGGTGTTGGCAAGCGTTTGTTTACCGCGTTCGATTGCGGATTCGATCATCTGGCTAATACTTTTGCGTTTGCCTTTGATCTCCTCGGCGTGCTCGGCAATTTCCCTCAGTACCGTGAGGATCGTGCCTTCGCGAGGCTCTTTCACCGAACGGTAAGCGGAATCGGCCCCGGCAGCGAATGTGCCGGCAATATCCTCAACATAAAGCCGTTTACGATTGCCAATATATTCGGCCACTCCCTTGAAATACTGAGAGAGGATAACTCCCGAATTTCCCTGTGCCCCGCGCAACGAATAGATCGCAATTGAATCAGCCACATCCGCCAACGAATTCGATTTGGCGGAGTTGGCCCCCAGCGCTGCCGAGCGCAGCGTCTGCGACATATTCGAACCGGTGTCACCATCGGCTACGGGGAAGACATTGATAGCGTTAAGACCCTCTCTGTTCTGATTGAGCCAATGCCATCCGGCGTTAACCGCCTTTTGAAGCCTTTTGCCATCAAGATAGCGCAAAGCCACTCCTTTCCTACAAATTCGTAGGATTAAGACTCGATCTGTTCTTCCTTTTTTACCACCCATAACTTGACACCGGCAACTACATCGGGGGCAAGCTTGATCTCGATAGTATATACTCCGAGAGCCTTGAGTGGTTCCTCCAGGTTGATCTTGCGGCGATCGATCTCAAATCCCTGCTTTTCCAAAAGTGAGGCGATATTGGCGGCGGTCACGGAACCGAAAACCTTATCCTCCTCACCGGTCTGGACCTCAGCGGTAAGCGAGAGTTTTTCGAGACGATCCTTTTGACGTTGGGCCTCTTTCTTTTTCTTATTCTCACGGAACTGTTTTTGCTTTTTGATCTCATCGATTGACCTGACGTTACCCTTGGTGGCGGGCACGGCCAGGTTTCGCGGGAACAGGAAGTTGCGAGCATAACCGTCAGCTACGTTGACGATATTGCCGGCAGTCCCCAATTTTTCTACATCATCTCTGAGAATAACCTTCATGATTGCTCCTTATTGAGTTCAATTATCTTGCGAATCCTCTTTTTCTTCCGGCGTTTGCCTCCGGAAGCTAAACCTGCTGTCTGCCAATCCGATGATTGCCAGAAAGACCAGGCCTATAAAATTTAAGAAAAATAAAACTATGTATAACGCTATACGAAGCGGTATCGGAAACATCAAACGCTTCATAAACGCTTCCATGACGGCCAATCCGGCCAGGGCATAAACATTCCCCGTTACAACCAGAATATTTATACCAAGAAAATGCCAGAAATCGTTGGTTACGAAGATAGACAGAGCCAGACCCAGTGCGGTTGGTAGAAGCCACCAATCGCTAGCCTGCCAGAGATAAAACGGCTTCAAGCGAGGAATCATCAGACCGTAACGGGTACCAATCCGGCCAGCCAGAACCAGGCTGATTACAATGATAGTTAAAAATCCCACCAGCACAGTGCCGGGAATGATCTTGATGAAAAAGGTAACCGATTTATCGATCTCCGCGATGAACTTATCCTTAGCGCCATCCTCACCATACTGATCGGCCAGCATCTTTTTAAGCATCTGGTTTTGATCGATACTGACGCTGGCAATGGTGTTGATCTTACTGGTTATCGAAGGGATACTTTGAACCAGGCTTGAATAGAATGTCAGGATGAGAGCGAAGAGAATCAGAATCGGGATGGCTCCGAACCAGATCGTCTTGATCGCCGAAGCCAGGCCGCGTGAAGCTACCCCCATCATGATACCGGGAGCGATAACTGCCACAGCAAATACGCCGGCGTTGATTGCTCCGATCGATCCTCCCATAAAGAGGGATGAGGTGCCCATCACCAGGATCAGCCCGCCGAGTGCAGCCCAGATGGCCCGCATATATCCTAACCGCGAAACGATCAGAATCAGCGCAGCGATTGCAGCTACCGAAAATACGGCGTTAAGGCCGGGAATGATCCAGAGGAGACCCGAGCCGCCAACGGCAGCTCCGCCCCAGAGGAATAACCTGGATTCGTCGAACGTAGCCAATTTGTTCTCAACTGACATTTACGGAATAATCCTCTTAATCGCGGGACTCTGAGGTATACGGCAGCATCGCCAACGAGCGGCCGCGCTTGATAGCGGTGGTCAGTTGTCTTTGATGCTTGGCACAATTTCCGGTCACTCGACGAGGGATAATCTTGCCGCGCTCAGAGATGAAACGGCGCAGCATGCGATCGTCCTTGTAATCGATATAGGTGGCCTTGCTTTCGCAAAACCGGCATACTTTTCTCTTACGTCTTTCCATTTATTCTCCTTAAAGGAATTATTATTTATTTCAACTTTCAATTTTCGGGTTTCTCGTTCATCCCGCTCTTAGTCAGGATGTCAAAACCACCAAGGGGTTTTAACCTACACCGGGTTGTCAAATCTCC
>DOTU01000083.1 GCA_003520965.1 Candidatus Zixiibacteriota bacterium | reverse complement strand
ATGACAAATGAGAAGCCGATGGGGCAAAAGATGTCCCATACAATGTTGAAACCTATGCCGGATAGCCTTCGAATGCAGCGGCATATCCAAATGCTTCAGGATAGCCTCGGCCTGACTGCCGACCAAGCCGGCCAGATCAAGACCATAATGGAAAACGAGGAAAAGCAAATGATGGCCGATCGCGAGAAACACAGCTCCGATATCAAGGCCTTACAAGCTGCCCGAACGGAAACGCGCAATTCGACCGACAAAGAGATCAGAAACGTTCTAAACAAGGAACAGCTAACCAAGTACGATCGTATGCAGAAGGAAATGCAAAGTGCCGGGAAGATGCACTGGAAAGATCATACCAAAACAGAAACCCAGAAATAATCTATCGGCATTTCCTGATTGTTGAACCGGGGGCAGTAATGTCTCCGGTTTTTCTTTGAGGGAGTTAGTCGTTAATCGGCCAGTCTCATTTTGATAAAGGATCGGCTCTAGCCTAACCCATGGGCTTAGCGGCGGCCCCCCTGAGGTTGTGAAAAAAGATGGTTTTCGGTGCTTAGGGAACTGCGATTCCCGGAGCGCCTAAAATCAACGATCTACAATTTCTTATATTTCAGGTCGTTCGGCAATCACAGTTGCCGAACGACCATTTTAGATCTTATATCACAGCCTTCGCTAATCTGTCGCTTGAAAGGCATCAAAAACAAAAACGCCAGGCGATTCCACCTGACGCTCTTAGTTAATATAAATATTAGTCCGAACTTCTATGCTGGCGCTATTTACGATACCTTCGTCTTTGGGGCGTTTTGTAGCTCAATCGTAAAACAAGCCCCACCGTCCGGTGCCGGTGACGCCGACACTTTTCCACCTTGAGATTTTATCGCTCCCTTAACTGCTAGAAGGCCAAACCCGTGCCCGGGGCCTTTAGTCGTGAAAAGCTGACGATAAAGGTTCTGATAATCCTCAGCGCTCATACCGCATCCATTATCGCTAATATTAAGACGAACGAATCCGCCATCATCCAAATTAGAGGCCGTAATTGTAATTCTTTTTTGTCCCCCCGGAACTGCGGCAAGTGCATCACGGGCATTACAGAAGATATTATAGAGTGCCTGCTGCAGCCGGCCCCTGACGACAGAAATTTCGGGGATTGCATTATCCCATTCATATATAAATTCGATCCCATTAAAACTCAGGTCGTGACGCAGGAAAAACACCTCATTCTCTATGACCTCTTTTAAATTTACCTGCTCGTATGTGGCATCCGGCCGCGCAATTGACATCAACCCCTCAATGAATTTAGTCAACCGACTCAATCCTTCGCGCATAGATTTTATCCGCGGTCCCAGGGCATCGATATTCCCCTTAGCGATTCCCATACCCAAAAGCTCGAGATTCCCCATGATAATAGACAGGTAATTGTTAATTTCATGCGATACCTCTCCAGCCATTTCCCCGCGCGTGGAAAGTTTTTCAAACTGGCAGGCTTTTCTTTGATCGCATCTTTGGGCCGTTACATTATGCCCGGAATAAAGAAAGGTAGGTTCGCTTGATGTATCGCTGTCTATTCTCAGCGCGATCAGCTCTAAAGCAATTTCGGTCCCGTCTTGCCGAATAAGCTGGCAATCGCCTTCCCAGCGCCCCTTTGTATCGAGAGCATATTGCATCGCTTTGAATTGGCTATCGCCATGAATACGGGAAAAGATGGTAGCTAAATCAATTTGTGGAATATTGGAGCGATCATATTCGAAGACATAACAAGCTGCTTGATTAGCATACAGCACTTTGCCGTTTTTGTTAGCCAATAATACAAAATAGGGGAGATTAGCTATTGCCTCGCCCTTAACGTCTTTAGTGACTATGAGTTGCGTTTCCTGATTCGCAGGTTCCTGTTTGGTAGCAATATCCATTAGTTGCAGTCCTTTCTAAACGTTATTACTATCCATTAGTATATCGTCAGATTTAGGAGTGATTTAACCCTTCAGATTTTATTTTGATAACAGGAAACTTGATATATATTAATCGGGTTCTTCGGAATTTGTGGGAAGGATAAATTCGCCTTTTAAGGAGAATTAAATGCAGTTGGGATATAGCTGCGAGACAAATAAGGATTTTAATGCTGCGGTTACAGCCCTTCAAGAACGTACCGCCGCCAAGGGTTTCCGTGTACTTCATGTGCACGATCTGCAGGCGACTATGGCTGAGAAGGGTTTGGAGCGATCGCCGTTTAAAATAATCGAAATTTGCAACTCCAAGTTTGCGCATAAGATTCTGGGGATAAATGAAGATATAGGGCTATTCATGCCCTGTAAGATAAACGTATACACCAAAAACGGGAAAACCATCATCTCGGCGATGAGGCCGTCGATGATCAGCGAGTTTTTCGATAATAAGGAATTAAAAGAAGTAGCCGATGAAGTCGATGCTATTGTGAGGTCGATTGTTGATGACGTTAAGTAAAACTAAGAGAGACAGCAAAATGCGAGCTATGCGAAGAATCCTGATTGGAGCCATTTTAGGTGCCGGAACAGGTTATATCGCGTCAACTTTAGCCGGATCCAACGGTTCGCAGTGTATGATTTTGTGTAATCAAAGCGTTGCAATTCCATTTTTCGCGGCCATGGGTTTATTGGTTGCGTGGAGGTAGCTTATTGCCGATTTACGAATATAAATGTCATAAGTGCGGGGAGAAGTTTGAGATATTCACTTTATCTCAATCTGACACCAGCGTAATCTGCCCCAAGTGCGGCTCGGAGAATATCGAGCGCGTCATGTCGAGCTTTGCCTCGACAGGTACGAACTCTGGACAATCATCAGGATCATCCTGCGGGCACGGCGGGCATTTCTCGTGAGCGTCATAGCATAAACGGTCGGTCTGGCCGTATTCAACTGGAATCAGCGCCGTCAGGTCTAGAACCCGGCGGTTTTTTTATGCCACTGGCAACAGTTTTTATAGATACAAAGTTCCGGCAGGTGTTAGTTCGGTATTTACCGGACGTAACGGATTTGCCAGTAAATGAGGAATGCGGCGGGTCACGGTCCCGGGAAGGCTAAGACCTGCCACAACTTTAAATTCAGATTAAACTTTCTGGAATCTTTCCCGGCCGTTTATGGTTATTAATGATAGATGATTAATACGGCAACTAAATTATTACTATCCCCAATAGGTACAACGCGGAATATAAACCTCGTTTACATAAACGTTGACAACCATCTAAGACAGGCCTAAACTATGAATATGAAAAAATCCTTGATTGCATTTGCAATTTTGGCGATTGCCGCAGTAGCGTTGATCACAGCCTGTGATTCGCGACAAGCTATCTCGCGATCCAAACCGCAGGTATCGTTTTCCGCAGAGATGACCGCTGTAAAGGATCTCTCCCTGCGAAAAGACATCGCCAGGATTGAGTTTAAACGCGATAATGAGCCGTTCTCCGATGGCGTTATCTCAATCGGCTTAGATACTATCCTCTCCGCAGGTGATGGCATCTATTTCGCTCAAACCCCATTTTTGCGACTTTTCGCCGGAGGCAACCCAATAGTTTTTTCGAGCACCGATGATCTTTACCAGAAGGGGCTGTCATTTAGTATGCCCGACAGCTTTCGAATCACTTCGGTCAACCCTCGGGCTAGCCAGACACCGGTTAATGTAAATATACAGTGGTCATTCCCCAGTGGAGCAACCGGCTTGATACTATCGGTTTTCTCAACTTTATATCATGTTGATAACACTTCGCCGTTAACCCTTGTGCTTCCCGCGGGTACTTCTACTTATAGAGTACCTGATACAACATTCGAGGATAATAGCTACAATACTGTTACGGGGACATATTATATATATCTGGTGGCGTTCAATGGAAGCTTTGGGACTTATCCGGGTATTGCTTTCCCGTTACCGGATAACCTGCCACCAGCTCAAGCTATAAGCAACCCCAGCGGGCATCTTCGTTATGGGACAGTTGCCCAGTATGACTCTATCAGAATTTTCTAACTTGAGTCCTAAGAAACATAGCGGCAAACGGCTTGAACCCCCCAGGGGTCGTCAGGTATTTGACGAACTCCTTGGTCTGGTTACTGAAAAGACCAATCCCAAATCGAGAAATCTCGATCGTCTCTCGACAATTGAAATATTGCGCCTTATCAACAGCGAGGATGCCACAGTCGCCCGCGCAGTCCGTCGCGAGCTTCCCTATATCGCCAAAGCGGTGGAAATGGTAATCGCGGCTATCAAGGGTGGGGGAAGGCTCTTATACTTGGGTGCAGGGACTTCGGGCCGGCTGGGCGTTTTGGATGCCGCCGAATGTCCGCCAACATTCGGAACGGATCCCCAAATGATTGTTGGCATTATCGCCGGCGGCTATCAGTCCCTGGTGCGCTCCAAGGAAGGCGCTGAGGATAATATCCGAGCGGCCATAACTGATATTTCCAAACAAAAGATAGGTAAAGGTGATCTTGTTATTGGCATTAGTGCCTCCAAGAGATCTCCTTATGTTCTTGAGGGTCTTCGCGAAGCTAAGAGGCGAGGCGCGGTTACTGTCTTTATTTGCTGCAATCCTCGAAAAATCGCTCCCAAGGAATTCGATCTGGCTATTTGCCCTGTAGTGGGGCCGGAGGTTATCGCCGGTTCCTCCCGCATGAAAGCCGGAACGGCTCAAAAGATGACTCTAAATCTCATCACTACTGCCGCAATGGTTCGCCTGGGAAAGGTCTACGGTAACCGTATGGTGGACCTGCGAGCCACCTCTGAAAAACTTAAAGAGCGCTCCAAGAAGGTGCTCGTAGAGGTCTGTGGCTTGTCCTATGAGGATGCCGAGAAGCTCCTCGTAAGAGCGGGGGGGAGCGTTAAGACTGCTCTGGTTATGTCTCTGGTAGCTTCGTCGAAAACGGAGGCCAACAAGCTATTACAAGCCGCTGATGGGTTTGTTTATATGGCCCTTCGCCT
>DOTU01000204.1:4594-5183 GCA_003520965.1 Candidatus Zixiibacteriota bacterium | reverse complement strand
TCGGGTTACCGCCAAAGAGCAAATCAAGAATTGCCGTCAGGAAGGCAGGCTTTAGGGTCGTCACTCCGTGGCAGGCAATAGACAGTGCGGATATTATTTCCGTTCTGCTTCCCGACCATAAGCATCAAGAGTTTTTTAATAAAATAGGAGATATCTCCAGCAAAACTTTTATCTTCGCCCACGGGCTTTCAGTGGCATTCGGTCTGGCCAAGCTTCCCGACACCTGTGACACCATCCTCATTGCCCCGCATGGCCCCGGTCTGCGCATTCGGGAGTTATATCAATCCGGCAAAACTTTCACCGCTTTTTGGGCTGTTAATAATGACGCCTCCGGAAAAGCTCGCCAAATCGCCAGCGCCTACGCGGCCGCTATCGGCTGCCCTCCGAAAAGTCTCTTTAAAACCAGTTTCCGCGACGAGGCCATCGGAGATATCTTTGGAGAACAGGCTGTGCTTTGCGGCGGGCTGGTGGGGCTAATCGAAACCGGCTTCGATACACTTGTGCGCCACGGGCTCTCTCCCGAATCTGCTTACCTGGAATGCGTCTACCAACTTGATCTGATAATCGATCTAATCAAAAAATTCGGCCC
>DOTU01000204.1:1852-4285 GCA_003520965.1 Candidatus Zixiibacteriota bacterium | reverse complement strand
TAAGGGCAAGCTCTTTGACCGCGATATGGCTCGCAAAATGGAATTCCTTTATCGCGAAATAGAATCCGGCCGATTCGCCAGATCGCTTATGAATGAAAATAAGACTGGCATGAAAAACCTGAATGCCAGAATTCGAACCGCTCAATATTCTCCTTTGCAAAAAGCGCACAACTCCCTGGCAAAAAAATTATCCGCGAAATAATCAATGTGCCGTCAGGCCGAAGGTTTGTATCGAGTGCCCTCGCCCGACGGCGAATTTATCGGGCAATCCACTTTGGGGTGTCGTCAGGTCGCCTGACCTGACGCTTCTATGCATTAATTAGGATTGTTTGGATGATGGCACCCGCCCAACCCCCGATAACATGGGCGTGTAGGGGCACAATTTATTGTGCCCAGCTTTCCATAAAAAATATTCAATGATTTATTGCACCCGGCTTTTATCAAAATTATAACTAGCCAGGCGACCCGACACCACGGAAATAAAAAAAGGCGAGGCCCGAAAGCCTCGCCGTGAAAAGTTGTTTTGCTGTCGATTAATTTTCGTTCGAGAGAATATCGACACGCCTGTTTGCTTGTCTTCCTTCGGCGGTTTTGTTGTCGCCTACAAAGTAACCTGGATCCTCGCCGAATCCCTGGGTGGTCATCCTATCAGAAGGCACGCCTTTTTTAACAAGATAATCCTTTACACCGTTTGCCCGATTGCGAGACAGAACCATATTGGATGCATCTGAACCTACATCATCGGTATAACCGTTGATTTCAAGCTTGGTTCCGGTATAAGCCATCATCGTCTCAGCCAGATCGTCGAGAATTTCCTTGGAAGCCGCGTCAGGTTCGAACGAACCGGTCCGGTATTTGATATTCAATGTGATCTTTTTCACCGGCGGCTTAATATTCAGCGGGCAGCCGGACGCATCGACCTTCGTATCGGGCGGTGTTGTCGGGCATCTGTCAATGCCGTCGCAAACGCCGTCGCCATCGATATCCGACGGGCAACCGTTTTTATCTACGGTGCAGCCCAAACGAGTATCGGGGCACTTATCTAAGCCATCGCAAACGCCGTCGCCATCCGCGTCGACCGGGCAGCCATTTTCGTCAACCACACAACCCAATGGCGTATTGGGGCACTTATCGAGACCATCAGGTACGCGATCACCGTCAGAATCGAGGGAGCAGCCATTCTTATCGACTACTGAGGCTGGCGCGGTATTAGGACACTTATCCAATCCATCGCAAACCCCATCTCCGTCGGTATCAAGAGGGCAACCAGTGATATCAACAATGCATCCTCTGGGCGTGTCAGGGCATTTATCTATACCATCGCAAACCCCATCGCCATCGCCATCGATCGGGCAGCCTTTAACGTCAATCAAACATCCAACGGGAGTATCGGGGCATTCATCGAACTTGTCGAGAACTCCATCATGATCGGAATCTTTCGCCTTTCCAAATTGATAGGTGAGCCCAATCGATGGTTCGAAATAGCCTCTGAAAGGTCTGTTTTTGAACTTGGATAGATCCCCAAGAAATGTGTTCTTGTCTGATGATAAATTCGCGGCATTGTATGTTAATTTGCCGAGGATATCCAGGGAAAATTGCTCCGTAAGCCAGAAATTGACGCCCACTCCGCCCTTAAATCCGAAATCGGTGAATTTGACCTCGGTATCAATCGGGATGTCCTCTGGGGTGTCGGCAATTACTTTAAGGGTTTTGACCTTCCACATATCGACGCCGATTCCAGCGAGTAGGTAGGGTTGAATTTTACTTGCGGGCATTAGATAGCAATCAAGAGTGAGCCCCAATGGAATGTTCGTCAGCTTGACATTGGCCAAATCCTTTTTCATGAATTTAAGATTTGCGTCTTTGGTGGCGGTGGGGTCATCATAAGTCATTGCATAACCGCCAGAAAGATCGAGCACAATGCTATTGCTTAAGCCTTGCTTGATGAAGAGTGAGCCCATTAATCCTGTTCGAAACGGTTCCGGTCCGAAATGATCGTCAAACGGAGTAAAAAGCGGTCCGCGGATACCGATAGCGGTTTTGCCGGCCCAGTCGCCGGCACTGGCCGTAACCGCGAATAATAATACCCCCATTAGAATTGTAAGAATTAGTATCTTCCCTCTCATCTTTTTCACCTTTCGTAAATGGTTCTTCTAAAGTACAACTCATCAGTTTATTGAAATGCTATATCGGTAAAATTATGAAAAATTATTATCCTGCCTTAACCTCGGAAGTGCAGAACGGGCAACGTTTGGCGTTAATTGGAATTGCATACAGGCAGTATGGGCATTCCTTGGTTGTCGGCGCTGTCGGCGCCTCTACCGGTTGACGTTTGAGTTTGTTCATCTGCCGGATAATCATGAAAATCACAAAAGCCACGATCACGAAATCGATAATCGCATTAATAAATAAGCCGTAGCTGATCGTTGCCGC
>DOTU01000204.1:0-1520 GCA_003520965.1 Candidatus Zixiibacteriota bacterium | reverse complement strand
ACCTTCCCCAAAAGAATACCGATTGGCGGCATGAGGATATCATTCACCATCGAGGTGATTATCCTGCCGAACGCCGCGCCTATGATAATTCCAATGGCCATGTCCATGACATTGCCGCGCATGGCGAACTCTTTGAATTCCTTGAGCATATCGGCTCCTTTCGTATGTAGTTGCTTTATTCCCTGGCCGATTTTGGCCTTAAATCAATTTAAATGTGAGCCCCAGACCAAACGTTTCCTTGAACCGCCCCTTAAGAGATATTTCTTTGTCGTAAATAACCTGAGTGTAAAGATTAGCCGTGATAAGTTTGGTCAGCGATGCCGCGAATGTGCTTTCCCAGTTGACATCGATTGCCTTCCAGTAATTTTCGGCCGGAGTGCCTTTGAAATCATTTTTCTTGGAAAAGAAAACAGCCTTGAAAATCGTCAGCTTGCCGGTATATGAAATATTCGAGGCCAGCTTGTACTGCGCATCGGTGACCGACTCTATACCGCCATCGTTAGTGCTAACCAGTTTTGTTTTTTTATCCAATATATCGGCTGCCGTCCCCTGAATGGCCCGATCCAGATTCTCCCGGAACGCAAATCCCAGCCTGCTTAAAACCTGATCCTTATCTTTCTGATAAATCATCCGGGCGATACCGGCCGATTCAGTCAGAAGTATGGGATTGATCATGCGCTTCATCGGGTCGTAAGAGGCATCGAGAAATTGCGATTGAAACCGGAAAGCAACAAAGGGATCGACAAAGGCGTGAAGCGTGAATCGCCCCAGGTTATCGAGATCAATCTTATCCGATGATTTTAACGGTCGATTCCAATGCTTGGTAGTTTTATCTTGCTGATGTGTTTGCCCAAACTGAAGGTTGCTAGTGTTTCGGAAATTAAAAATCTCCGAAACCTGTTTTTCGAAAGTTCCGTTAACCAGGGCGGTCCAGGCGATATTCCCCGCTTCGCCGCCGATCCAGTTGTCCGAATAAGAGTTCTGGCTAATATTTAGCCCGGCATTAAGCGATTTTTTCCACGATCGCGATAGAGTTGAATCGGCTTTCGGCTCCTCAGCGCCGGCGCTAATGCAAGATACAATTAAAATGGCGGAAATCAGACCAAAATACCTCAACGGTATCCTCATGGTATCCCCTTGTCACGAGTTACTTAGCCCCCAACACCAATCTATCTATTTACAAATACTACACTTGCAAAAAACAATCTAATGCCAGATAGACCCGCAATGAACCATAGTATAGAATAAAAAAGCTCCAATTGCAAAAAATATTTTATAAAATCTGCCTCAATTGCGTATAATGTGACAATGTCTGATTCGCGCCCGATACAAGAAGATTACCGCCGGTATCTCGATCCCGCTACTGTCAGCAAATTGGCCTCGATAGAGCTAAAGGCCAGATTGGTGGTCGAGGGGTTCATTGTCGGGCTCCATCGCTCCCCCTATCACGGTTTTTCGGTGGAGTTTGCCGAGCATCGGCAGTATATGCCGGGCGACGATTTCAAGCATATCGATTGGAA
>DOTU01000095.1:3201-5619 GCA_003520965.1 Candidatus Zixiibacteriota bacterium | reverse complement strand
AAAGCCTGGCGAATGATAAAGATTGCAATAGTTAAATAATGGCGAGTATATGAAGCGAGGAGATCTCGCAGGAGGAAACATGAGGGCATTAAAGACACTAATTTTGATGGCTGCTGTCTTTTCGGCTGCCTTGTGTCAGGCAGGCGGCTTAACGAAGGCAGTATCGGTCAATGATTTTTTCATGAGTAAATCGCTTTCCATGCAAAGTTATTTGTCCAAAGCTCTCGATGTTAAAACCGAAGGCGGCGATCTGCGCGACGATATCTACGAGTTTCATTCCAAATCTCCTTCCAAAGCCTTTTTCATGTCGTTGATAATTCCGGGTGCCGGTCAGTATTATAACGGCTCAAAAATCAAAGCCGGTTCATTTTTAGGAGTCGATGCCCTCCTTTGGGCGGGTTATCTAATCTATCATGGCAAGGGAGTCACTCGCGAGAAAGACTATAAAACTTTTGCCGATCAACATTATCTTTCCTCGGTATTTTTTAATTGGTGGGATGGGTTGGATACTTCGGTTACCAATGTCTTTTCACATCGCATTTACCAGGACTCCAGTGGTAATCCGCTTAGAACCCGCGAATACTATGAAAATATCGGAAAGTACGATCAATTCCAGGTTGGTTGGGATGATATTGGTATCAACATTCCTCCTCCTGGGACGCCAGGTGGAAATCCGAATTCGGGAACTATTTCTGAGCATCGCGGGGCTTACCTAAATATGAGAAAACAGTCCAACGATTACTTTGCCAACGCCAAAACATTGGCGATGGTCTCAATTGGCAACCACCTTGTCTCGGCCTTCGAGGCCGCTATCGGCGCCCGGCGTTTTAACCGAAGCGGCAAGCAATATTCGCTGAATATCGAATCTCGAAATATTAACGGCCGTATCGTGCCATTCGCTATGGTTAATACGATATTTTAATATGAAAAAACTGATTTCAATAGCTCTTGCTGCAACAATCCTATTGCCTGCCTGCGCCTTTTCCGAGCCGATCTCGCAAATGATGGACCGTCAGCTCAGGCAGGGTAATGATGATGATTTGAACCTGCCATCCATTGAATTTTCTGAAAAGGGTGGTGGAAAATCGAAATTTGGCGCTTTGGGTTTATCGCTTCTTTTGCCTGGCGCGGGCCAGTATTACACTGGTAATAAAAGTCGAATGGCCATTTTCGGTGGGGCCGAAGCCCTGATCTGGACCAGTTTTTTCGGATTGCGAGCTTATGGCGGCTGGAAAAAAGAGGATTACAAAGGTTGGGCCGCTGTGCATTCCGGAGCTAATATCATCGGTAAGCCGGATCTTTTCTTTGAGAAGTTAACCTACTACGATAATCTGAACGAGTACAACCAACTGCAGCTTGTCTATGAAGGGCAGGACGCCCAGCTTTTCCCGGCTACATCAAGTTACTGGTGGAACTGGGATTCGAACGCCAGCCGCGATAAATACCGCAGCCTGCGCAACCAAAGCAAGAATGCTTACCGTCGCTCTATCTTTCTTTTAGGCGCGGCTTTTTTAAACCGTATCTTATCCGGCATTGACGCTTATCGCGCCGCCTCGGCTCTCGATCGCGATGAGGAATTCGGAGCGGCCAACTGGGGGCTCTACTATCAAACAGATGGCCCGCTGTGGGATAGCAAAGTTGAAGTCGGCTTTGTCAAATCGTTTTAGGGCGACGCTTGTTGCTCTTTTATCTATCTCCTGCGCCGCAGGAGGCGTTAGTCAATCGGGTAATCCTGCGGTTAATATCACAACCGGGCCAATTCTAAGTCTGCGTCTAATAGCCACCGCCGGACCACGTCTAACTGATGAGGTATCGATGGTAGGCCCGACTGCGGTTACATCGAATGGAATCGGTGAAATATTTGTCTCCGATAAAGCCGCCAATACCATTTACAAGCTTTCATCCGTACTTGAACTGATGGGCGAAGAGGGTAGTCCCTCGTCGAGCGTATTTAATAAGCCGCTGGGCATGGCTTGCGATGCCGCCTTAAATCTTTATATAGCCGATAGCGGCAATAAGCGTCTTCAAATCCTTGATCATAACTTGCGCTTTGTGCGCAGCGTAAGTTCCTACTCAAATCAAAACAATGAATCAGTCGATTTCTCCCTGCCTGGTGATATCGCTATCGATGGCGAGGGGAATTTCTGGGTTGCTGACGATAACAAAATCGTCAAGCTCGATCCCTTCTTCAATCTGCTCCTTGAGGTATCAGATAGCTCGCCCAGCCCGTTTATCATCGGTAAAGTCTCATCGGTAAGAGTCTCGCGGTATGGTGTAGCTGTGGCCGATATCGGCAATCGTCGCCTGGCCCAAATATCAACCGCCGGAAATTATATCTCTGAAATTGATCTGCCTTCGCCTCAATCTGTCGCCTGGGATAGAGATGGTAATATCTGGGTCATCGAGCAGGATAGAGTC
>DOTU01000095.1:1694-2853 GCA_003520965.1 Candidatus Zixiibacteriota bacterium | reverse complement strand
AGTGATCGTCTCATCCTCCTTGATGGCGGATTGCGCAAGGTTAGGATTTACGAAGTGATCAAAGGCGCCGCGCCGGCAGGCGTCAAATAAGAGGGAATCATAGATAGCATTGGGGCAAGTCGATGGGTTTTAAGAAAACCAATGGATTCGAAATTGTAGGGGCACAATTTATTGTGCCCGTTTTTTGTAACCCAATTCATTCGCCTCGTTCTCTACTTAACCGTAATCCTTTTGGTCCATCCACGTCAAATATCATATACTTTGTGATCACTGCGCATCTTTTCTGTCATGGTAATTAATGAAGAAATGTATCACCCTGATATCAATTCTTATTTTAAACGCTATCGCCTACGGCCAGGGTTCTGATATCTCCGTTACGATTTACGGTAAGGGAACTCGCGGGCCATATCTCATTGGTTATCGAAATATTATCTCCGGAACAGTTTCCTTATCAAATGTCGATAGCGCCTTAAGTATGGATAGCTTCAGCGTCCAATACGCTGAGGGAATCCTGCAGCTCTCCGAGCCTCTTCCGATTGGCGATTCCCTGTTGATACGATTTCGCTATCTGCCAATCACTCTCAAAGCTCGATATTTTCTACATGATATGGCTCTTGCCCAATCCGATACAACCATATCCGAACCTGAATCGTCGGCAAAATCTGAACGATTGGGGAATGATCTTTCCATCACTGGCAGTAAAGGCTTTTCATTTCAGGCCGGGGATGGAGTGGATAACTCCCTCTCTCAATCGCTCAACCTGTCAATCATAGGCGATCTCATTCCCGGTTTGCGAACCTCGGCGCACATCTCCGATAAATCAAACGGTACAACCGGGGCCACTCGTCGGCTCGATGAACTTGATAAAATATATATTGATGCCGAATCCGATAATTTTAAAGGGACATTCGGCGATTTCGATTATTTGGAAAATCGCGATCCGCTTCTTAGCTTTCAGAGAAAGCTCACCGGCCTTAATGCTCTTTATGCGAAAAATGGGAACGCTGTCCGCGGGGCCGCGGCCTTTTTTCCCGGTGAATATTCCACTATTACTATAAGCGGTCATGACGGGCAGCTTGGGCCATACTATCTAACTGATCTTGGCGGTCGAGAGGGGGCGCAAATACTGGCCGGGTCGGAGAAGGTTTATCTCGATGGT